>CAMDLP010000015.1 GCA_945901795.1 Akkermansia muciniphila
GTAGGACGAGGTGGTCGACAACGAGGGCGGATTTGGTCATAAGTGTTTCCATGGCAGGCTGAAACTGCCAAAACGGAGGCCAATGTCTAGTATTTTCTTAAATCGCCAATGAACATCGACCATGGCTGATTTCCGGGCAACCGCCCTGATCGTTGGTGGAGCTCTTTGATCAATCACATGCCAAAGAAGCCGCGGTCTGTATGTAAGGGATCTTTTCTCAAATTTGAGGCACCTACCAAACCACCGGCACGGCGTCAGTGGATCTCCCATGCGTTGGCGTGGCTGAACACCAAGCTGTTCAAGGAATCGTTGATCGCCGCCTGCGCGGCAGCACTGAGTTTTTCCGGTTCCTGGGTGAGCCAGATGAAGGCGCACGTATCGAGCAGCAGCGTCATCGCCTCAAATCCCCCAATCCTTGAGTTCCTCCTCCGTCAGCGGCGCGAAGCAATCGTCCGCGTAGCGGACCGGCGCCGAGGTCAGCGTGCCGAGGTCAGCGTGCCGACTTTGGGGCGATTGCCCGCAACCGGCTCGCAGCGGGTGATGCGTGCCACCGGGCGCTCATGATCCACCACCATCACTTCCTCCCCCTTGCCGATCAGAGTGATCCAGTGGGCGAAATTATCGGCCGCTTGGTTCAAGCGTGACTTTGATCATGGCGTGACCCTAGCTTCAAATCCGCTGGCTGGCAAGGCTGCCGGTGTCGGTGGATTGCACGGTCTTCGTCCCGGTGACGACGGATCAACCGCCGCTTCCGCCGAGGGTTGAGGAAAATTGCGGGATAAGTGACTCAGTGGTTCAAAAACCAAAATGGAGATCGCGCCGCTAAAGGGCGCGTCAAGGTGTTGACGCTGGCGCATTCATGACTACAGGTATCGCCCATGCAAGCCGACAACGACCCGAACCAAGAGCATGAAACGTCGGCGCCCGCCGCCGATGTGGAGGTGACTCAAGCCGATCCCGCTCCCGCCCTCGACCCTTGGGAAGAGCTCGAAGCCGAGGCCGCCAAGTGGAAGGAAATTTCCCTGCGGACCGCTGCCGAGATGGAAAACCTCCGCAAGCGCACCACCCGCGAGCGCGAGGACGCCATCCGTTACGCCAACCAGCGCCTGCTCGAGGAGCTCATTCCCGTCATCGACAATTTCGAAATGGGCATGCAGGCCGCCGCGCAGGACACGAAGTCGATGATCTACATCGGCATGGACATGGTCCGTCGCCAGCTCAACGAATTCCTCGCCTCGCAAGGCGTCGAGGAAATCCCGACGAGCGGCCAGTTTGACCCGAACCTCCACGATGCCGTGGCCCAGGAGGACTGTTCCGCCGGCGAGGAAGGCCGGATTCTCAAAGTCACCCGCCGCGGGTTCCGCCTGCGCGACCGCTTGCTGCGCCCCGCCAGCGTCGTCGTTTCCAAGGTTCCAACTCCGGCAGAATAAAGCCAATGTCCGAGAAGCGCTGTTATTACGAAATCCTTGAAGTCACCCGCGAGGCCGGTGCCGACGTCATCAAGAAATCCTACCGCAAGCTCGCGGTGAAGTTCCACCCGGACAAAAACCCCGGCGACCACACCGCCGAGGACAAGTTCAAGGAACTCGGCGAAGCCTACGAAGCCCTCAGCGACGCCGACAAGCGCGCCGCTTACGACCGCTACGGCCACGCCGCTTTCAACGGCGGTGGCGGACGCCCGAGCGGCGGCGGATTCCATGACGCCGCGGATATTTTCTCCCAGGTCTTCGGCGGCGGCTTCGAGGAATTTTTCGGCGGCGGCGGATCGCGTCGCGGCTCGGGAAAACAAAAAGGCAGCGACCTCCGCTACGACTTGGAAATTTCCCTCGAAGAAGCCGCCCGTGGTGTCGAGAAGGAGCTCGAAATCGAGCGCTACGTGCCTTGTGAACCCTGCGGCGCGAAAGGCACCAAAGGTTCCGGCGGCATCAAAGCCTGCTCGACTTGCGGCGGCCGCGGCGTCGTTGCGCGCCAAGCTGGCATTTTCATCCAGCAAACGACCTGCCCGGAATGCCGCGGTGCCGGTGAAACGATTTCCGACCCCTGCACCAGTTGCAAAGGTGACGGCCGCATCCAACGCGACAGCCGCATCAAGCTCCGCATCCCGGCGGGCGTCGATACCGGCACCCGCCTCCGTTCCTCCGGAAATGGCGACGCCGGCGTCCGCGGCGGCGCGGCGGGCGATCTCTACGTTTTTCTCCACGTCCGCGATCACGACGTTTTCGAGCGCGACGACTCGGACCTCTTCTGCTCGGTGCCGCTGCCCTTCTCGGTCGCGGCGCTCGGCGGCGAGCTCAAGGTCCCGTCGCTCGACGGCCAATCCTCGATCAAAATCCCGGTCGGCACCCAGGGCGGCACCGTTTTCCGGCTCCGCGAAAAAGGTATGCCCTCGCTCTCCAGCGGCCGCCGCGGCGACTTGAATGTCACCGTGCAAGTCGAAGTCCCCACCAAGCTCAGCAGCGAGCAACAGGAAAAACTCCGCGCGTTCTCCGAGTCCATCGGCGAGCACAACTCGCCGATGCAGGAAGGCTTCTTCAAGAAGGCGAAGCGGTTTTTCGACCTATGATTCCATAGGTCGCATAGGTCCCATCAGTCTCATGGCCCGCTTCTACCTACCGCCTGATTCCTGGCAGGAAAACCCCGCCCTCACCGGCGATGAAGCCCGCCATCTCGCGCAAGTCCTCCGGATGAAGCCCGGCGACCCGGTCATCGTCTTCGATGGCCACGGCCGCCGCGCTTCCGCGGAAATCCTCTCCATTTCCCGCGACCGCGTGCCGCTGAAGCTGGGAGAAATCGTACCCTCCCGCGCGCCCCTGCCCGCCATCACCTTGGCGCAGGCGATCCCGAAAGGGAAAAACATGGACCTCATCGTCCAGAAATCCGTCGAGCTCGGCGTCGCCGCCATCCAGCCGCTCGTTACCCGCAACACCGTCGTCCAGCCCGGCGACGGCAAGTCCGAGAAATGGCGGCGCAACGCCCTTGAAGCCTGCAAACAATGCGGCCAAGACACGCTGCCCGTAATCGCCGAGCCGCTCGCCTTCGACCGCTGGATCGCGACCCAAGCCGAAGCTCCCGGCCTGAAACTCATCGCCTCGCTGGCCCCCGGAGCTCGTCCGTTGCGGACGGTTTTGCGGGGAAATCCGGCCACCACCGCCGCCACTTTGCTCGTCGGTCCGGAAGGGGATTTCTCCGCCGAGGAAACCACCGCCGCGCTCGCCGCCGGGTTTCTGCCGGTCTCGTTAGGCTCCATCGTCCTTCGCGTCGAGACCGCTACGCTTTTTTGTCTTTCCGCCCTGCGCTACGAATTCGACGAGGCCTAGCCTCCGGCGTGGGGATGCCTCTCCAATCGCATGCGCGCGGAAAAACAGAGGAAGACAGAATCATTTTCTGACAGAATCATGGAGATCACCGGAGATGGAGATTCTGACAAATGATCCTGTCCAAAAATGGTTCTGTCGAAACCCATCGCTACCGATGTTCCGCGTGAACCGGCTTCAACAAGTCTTGGCGGCCTCCCACGCGGCTTCCATCTGCGCGGCGGTCGCGGCTTCCAGTGTTAGGCCGGCGGACTTGAGGTCGCGTTCCATCTCGCCGAAGCGCTTTTCAAACTTGGTGTTCGCCGCAGCCATCAGGATCTCGGGATCGATTTTCCGGAAGCGGGCGAGGTTCACTACCGAGAATAACAGATCACCCAGTTCCTCGGAGACCGCTTCGAAATCCTGCTCGTCCATGGCGGCTTGCAGTTCATCGAGTTCCTCGCGGATTTTCGCGAGCACGCCGTATTCCTCCGGCCAGTCGAAGCCGACTTTCGCGGCTTTCTTCTGCAGCTTGGCGGCGCGGATCAAGCCGGGCAGGCCTTTGCCGACGCCGTGCAGATAGGGTTTCTCCTCGTCGCCTTTTTCCGCGCGCTTGATCTCGTCCCACTGCTGGAGCACGCCGTCGGTGGTCGCCACCTCGCTCTCGCCGAAGACGTGCGGGTGGCGGCGCACCAGCTTTTCGCTGATCCCGCGGGCCACGTCGTCGAGCGTGAATCGACCCGCTCCCTCGGCGATCTCACTGTGGAAAACGACCTGCAACAACAAATCTCCCAGCTCTTCCTTCAAATGCTCGTGATCGCCGCGCTGGATCGTGTCCACCGTTTCGTAGGCCTCTTCGATTAGATTCGGGACGATGGATTCGTGCGTTTGCTCGGCATCCCACGGGCAGCCGCCGGGCGCGCGCAGGCGGTGCATGATGGCGCGCAGCCGGGCGAGTTGTTGCCCGGCGTCCGGGGATTCGATCATTTCCGCGTCGGTCATTGTCAGGATTTTTTGGAGCTCGAAGCTTTCTGGAGAAACTCCCGCTCTTCCGCGGTGAGGCTTTGGAAACCCTCGCGGGAAATCTTGTCCAGGATCACATCCACGGCGGAATCCTGCTCCATTTCCAGCGTCGTGCGCGGCCGCAGTTTCGGCAGTGGGCGGGGGCCGGATCGTGCGGGCCGGATGATGTCATTTCCGCCGCCTAGCAGTTGCGGAAAGCGCATCAGGAAGTAGCCGAGGATCGCGCCGCCGAGATGGCCCGCCTCGCCGCCTTCGTTGCCGCCCATTTTCAACAAGATCGCCCCGCCGGAAATCGCCATCAGCGCGATCGCGAGCTGCCGCATCGACAGTTCGATGGGCGGGAAAAGCAGCGCCACCCGCAAGTTCGGGGCGAGCACCGCCACGCCGATGAGAATCCCGTAAATCCCGGCGGACGCGCCTACTAACGGCGTTTGAAAACGATCACCCAGCAATCCGACAAACACCAGCAGCGTGAAAAAAACCGCGCCCGCGACGCCGCAGAGCAGATAGTAAATCAAGAATTTTTCCGCCCCCCACCAGCGCTCCAGGAATGGACCGAAAAAGAAAATCCCCATGCAGTTGAAAAAAACGTGCCCCAGGCTGCCGTGGAGGAACTGGAACGTCACGAACTCCCAGACCCGGAACTCGAACACCGCGGACTGGATCGTGAAGGCCCCGAAGTTCCGCAGTGGATGATTCATCAGGAAAAGATCCAGGAAATAGATCCCGAGATTCACGAGCAGCAGCCACTTCACCACAGGCGTGACTTGCGAAAAAAAGCCGCCGCTCCCGCGCCTGTCGTTCCGGTGATAATCTCTGTCCGCGATGCCCATCTGCCCGATGAGTTATCACGGCACCGGGCCGACCGCAAGGGCGGGTGGAGATACCGGCCGTGCGCCCGCGAAAAAAATCAGATTTTTTGAAACAAACGGGGCGTCGCGCGCGTTTCTGATAATGTCGGTGCATTCGATTTACGGGCGGCCGCCGCTCCGCGTCATTCGCGGCTCGGAGCGACGGCGGCCCATCATTCTTCAAGGGAAATCCCGGCCGGAAACGTCCGGGATTTTTCATGCCCGGGGAGGCTCCCGATTCGGGCGGGGCGGGGACTATTCTTCGTGTTCCCCGCCGGAATGTAGGTGCTGGTGCTCTCCCGCCGCGCGCGTGCCCATCGCCTGATGGATAACAGGGCTGCCGGTTTCGGCATGGATGGTTTCCGGCAAACACGCTGCGGCGGCGAGCGCTCCGGTGCAGCGCGTGACAAAGGTCCGGCGGGTGACGAAATCGGAAGGGCGTTTCATGAGCGTTCTGACTAAGGCTCAAGCCGGGCCGATCTTAGATTTTTTCCAGCGGCTCTCCGATACGGTGGCGTCCGAATCGTTGATGGCAACTTGTATCAGTTCCGCTCGTTTGACTTCCCGTATTTTCGGGTCGACATCAAACCGCTTGCAGGCCCGAATTGCCCGGAACTCCGATTGCATCAATGTATGAATTTAAAAGCCGTGTTTCAGCACCTCCAAACCCATCCGTCAGGCACGAATTCCGATCCTTGCATTGATTTGCCCAGAGGCGGGCGTTCGAAAGGCTGTCTCTTTTTAGGTTTTCTATCATCCTTGGTCTTGTTCTCGACCCTGACCGGGAACATCTCCGCAGCGGAGGAAATCAGGCTTTCCTCCCTCGATCTGGGCCACGTGCTGCAGGGCAGCGGCAAACCGGGTGTGGACCGTTCGTCGAACGGCAAGCCGCTGCGCATCGCCGGGCGGGAATACAGCCATGGATTCGGCACCTGCTCGCCGAGCACGCTGCACCTCGACTTGCAGGGAGGCTGCGTTCGCTTCAACGCCCAGGTCGGCATCAATGACGACGGCCCGGCCATCAGGAAAAACGGCAGCGGCGAGTTCATCATCGAGGGCGACGGCAAAGTCCTTTGGTCCAGCCCGCTGATGCGCGGCGGGATGGCGGCACAGGCGGTCGATCTCGACCTCTCCGGCGTGAAAATGCTGGCGCTGAGGGTCACCGATGGCTTTGACGATACCAAGAATGACGAAGCGGTCTGGGCGGAAGCGACCTTCAAGGTGACAGGAAGCAAACCACAAACCATCGCCGCGCCTGTGACTCCTCCGCGCTGGGTTCTCGGCAAGGATCTAACCACCGAATGGCGGGTGCCCCAGGACAAGCGCCTGCCGCATGCGGATTTCATCGAACAGGGCGGGCTGCACGTCGGCCAGGTGGTTCGCTACCGGGTGGATGCCCAAAAAGCCCTGTCGATGCGGCGCAGCGTGATCTGGCCCGGCTTGCGCAAAGGGAAAAACGGCATGTTTGACGGAGTCATCAAGCACTACGATTCACAGGAAGCCGAACCTGCCATCAGCATCGACGGCTCCCCGCTCGGCGCCATCACCGTGGAGCGGGTGCTGCTCGACGGCACTCTAACCATCCAAGGCCGGGCCGACCGAGACCTGGCAATCACCCGTTGCGCCTTCCCCAGCCCGACCTTGCCGACGGCCGTGGACCGCTGGACCCTGCGCAACACCGGCAAGGTGCCGCGCACGGTGGCGGTGGCCCCGCTGGCGCTCCGCTATCAGATTGAGGGGCCTTATGGACTCAACGTCACGGAGGTCACTTGCACCGCGCCCGCCTCCACCGTGCTGGCCCCGGGCAAGGAGATGGTCTTTGCCGTGCTTTTTGGCGGCCGGCTGGACAGCGAGCCCGCGGGAAAAATCGACATCGCCACCGAGGAGGACGCGCGGCGTGACTATGTCGCGAGTCTTCAGCGCGACCTCCGCTTGGAAACACCCGAACCGGAACTGGATCTCGCCTTCGCCTTCTGCAAACTGCGCGTCGCCGAGGCGATCAACGCCACCCGCGGCGGCATGATGCTCGCTCCCGGCGGGCTGGCCTATTACGCCGCGGTCTGGTGCAACGATAACGTGGAATATGCCGGACCGTTTTTCCCCTTCCTCGGAGATCACAACGGCAATCAGGCCTCGCTCGACACCTACCGGTTATTCCAGAAGCACATGACGCCGGAATTCAAGCCGGTTCCTCCCTCGCTCTACGCCGAAGGGATCAGCATCGCCCGCACCGGCGGCGACCGCGGCGACGCGGCGATGTATGCCTACGGCTGCGCCCGCTTCTGCCTGGCCCGCGGCGACAAGGCCATCGCCAAGGAGCTCTGGCCCGCCATCGTCTGGTGCTTGGAATACTCGCGCCGCCAGACCACCGCCGACGGCGTGATCGCATCCGACAGCGATGAACTGGAAGGCCGCCTTCCAACGGGCAAGGCCAACCTGTCAACTTCCTCGCTCTATTACGGCGGACTGCGGGCGGCAGCGGACCTCGGCCGGGCTCTGGGAATGGAGACGGAAGCAAATGCCTACGACCAGCAGGCGGACGTCATGGCCAAGGCGATCGACAAATATTTCGGCTCCACCGTCGAGGGTTTCCCCACCTATCGGTATTACGCTGGCAACGACGTGCTGCGCTCATGGATCTGCCTGCCACTGTGCATGGGGCTGACGGACCGGCGCGACGGCACTATCGCCGCCTTGTTCTCGCCGCGGCTTTGGACATCCGACGGTCTCGCCTCCCAAGCAGGAGACCTGGCCTTCTGGGACCGCTCGACGCTCTACGGCCTGCGCGGCGTCCTGCAGGCTGGGGAAACCACCACCGGGCTGCGCTACCTTTCAGCCTACACCCACCGACGTCTGTTGGGCGATCACGTGCCCTACCCCGTCGAGGCCTGGCCTGAGGGCGACCAGCGCCACCTGTCATCGGAGAGCGGGCTGTATTGCCGGATCTTCACCGAGGGCCTGTTCGGCCTCCGTCCCACCGGGCTTGATCGCTTCAGCTGCACGCCGCGTCTGCCAGAAGGCTGGCCGCGCATGGCGCTGCGCTCGGTGAGGGCCTTCGGTCGTAACTTCGACGTGGTGGTGGAGCGCCTTGGCCAAAAACAGCACCTAACCATCATCCAGGATGGACGCACCGTCGCCGAGCACGATCTCGCAAACGGGGCGTCCGCCGAGATCCATCTGCACTGATCGTGGCGCATGAGGCGAAGAAATTTGCCCGCCGCCTTCGAGGATCTCTGCGATCTGCCCGACAGCCTGCTCGGCCTGATGCTGCTCGACGCGCTCCCCTCCGATGATGAAGAACAGGCAAGAATGCCTGCACCACGGGGGTGGGTTGACAGATCCATTCTCCTCCCCCATGGTCCGCGCCCGGTCCGCTGGTTCCGCATTTTCCCATGATATTCAAAAGTCTCTGTCGCCACGCCGGTATCGGCGCAAATTCCTATCTCCTTAAAACCAAGTCCGCCAAGGTCGTGCTGGACGCCGGGATGCACCCGAAACACGAAGGTTCCGAGGCGATCCCGCATTACGAGTTCCTCGAAGCTGGCACCGCGGACTCGATCATCATCACCCACTCCCATCTCGACCACGTCGGGACGCTGCCGGTTTTCCTCCAGGATCAGCCACAGGCAAAGGTTTTCCTCTCGCCCGAAACCGCCGAGCTCGCCTCCGCGATGCTCCACAACTCGGTCAACGTGATGCAGTCCAAGCGCATCGAGCACGGCATCGCCGAGTATCCGCTGTTCGAACATCGCGAGCTCGACCAGATCGAAGAAGACTTCCAGACGCGCAACATCGAGCGCATGTTCGACCTCGATCCGGCCGGCACGATCCGCGCCACTTTCCATGACGCGGGCCACATCCTCGGCTCGGTCGGCGTGACGATCGAGGCGGAGGGAAAAAAGATTTTTTACACCGGCGACGTCAATTTCGAGCACAGCACGCTGCAAAAAGGCGCGATGTTCCCGGAAACCACCGTGGACGCGCTGATCGTCGAGACGACTCGCGGCGAGCAGGCGCGCGACCCGAAATACGACCGCCCGACCGAGGAGGATGAATTCGCCGCCGCCATCAAGGGCGTCATCGAGCGCAAGGGCTCGGTCCTCATCCCGGTCTTCGCGATGGGCAAAACCCAGGAGGTCCTCGGCATGTTGCACCGCTTCAAAAAGGAGGGACTCATCCCGAAGCACACGCCGGTTTACATCGGCGGCCTGAGCACGAAAATGACCCAGGTTTACGACCGCTTCAGCACCACCTCGCGCCGCCATCTGCCGAATTTCCGCTTCCTCAAGGACATGGAACTCGAAGCCGGCAGCAAGAAGCGCAAAGGCCCGATCCCCTTCCACCCCGGCTGCATTTACGCGCTTTCCAGCGGCATGATGTCCGAGAAAACCGTCTCCAACACCTTTGCCCGCCAGGGAGTTTTGGAAAACGCCAAGCACGGTTTATTCTTCGTCGGCTACGCGGACCCCGAGACGCCCGGCGGCAAAATCCGCCTCGCCAAGCACGGCGACCTCGTCGAGCTCGACCCCGCGCACCCTGCCGTCCCGCTCAACTGCGAGATGCGGATCTTCGACTTCAGCGGCCACTCCACCCGCGACGCGATCCTTGATTACATCATCAAGGTCGCCCCGAAAAAAGCCTTCCTCGTCCACGGCGACGACGGTGCGGTCGCCTGGTTCAGCCAGGAAATCAAACGCCGCCTGCCCAACACCGAGGTCATCGTCCCCGAACCCGGCGTCGAATACGAAATCTAATTCCCAGCCATCATGTCAGACACCCTCACACTCCTGTCCAAGGTCCTTCCGCAACTTGCCATCATCGCCGTCCTTTGCGGTTTCATCGGCTGGTCGCTGCGTGGCCGCCCTGCGAAAGCGGCTCCCGCCCGAATCCTGCCCACCGCCGACAAAGGCCAGCAAGACCGCGCGAAAAACCTCGAGGCCGCCCTCGAAAAATCCAAGGCCGCCCACAAGTCCCTAAAGGCCGAGCTGGAAAACCTCCAGTCCGCCTCCGTTTCCAAGGCGAACTTCGAGAAGACCACCGCCGAGCTCGCCGCCGCGCGCAGTGCTCTCGACACCGAAACCAAGCGCGTTTCCACCCTCGAGACCGACCTCAAAAAAGCCCAGGACACCGTCAAGCTGCTCAATGCCCGTCTCAACGACGGTGAAAAAGCCCAGAAGGACCGCAGTTTCGCCCTCGAAAACGAGCTTTCGAAAACCCGCGAGCAACTCGCCGTTCTCCAAAACCGCCCCGACGACAGCGCCGAGCTTCACGCCGAGATCGAGCGACTCCGCGAGTCCGTCGCCGTTTCCAGCCGCTTCGCTGGTGAAGTGAGAAAGCGCGAGGCCGCCGCCATCGAGGCGCTTGAAAAAGCCGAGGCCAAGCTCGCCGATCTCAGCGATCCATCCCGCCCGGCCGCCGTTTCCAAGAAACTCAGCCCCGTCGTCGAGTCCGACCGCATCGCCGCCGCCAAAGCCGAGGTCATCCGCCTCGTCGAGATGAACAAGCAGAAGGAAGCCGCCACAGTCGTCGCCGCCGTGGAAGAACCCACTGTCATCGTCGAGGAAATCCTCGTCATCGAGGAAGAAGTTCTTATCGTTGAAGAAGCCCCCCTCACCCACGAAGAGGTTCCCGCCGCCGACGAAGCCTCGACGGCCAAGAAAACGCCACCTACCGAGCCCTTCCCGCTCCACTAATTCCAGCCCTTTGATCCGCCGCGTTCACGCACCGCTCAAAGCGTGCCGAACCGCTGCACCAGCGTTTGCTTCCGGAACTCGAAGATCATCTTCAGTTTCGCCCGGACGAAGAGCGCGTGGGTGATGGCCCCGAACGGCCCGCAGCCGAGTCCGTAATGCACGAGATCCCGCATCAGCACGCCGCCGGGGATTTCCTCGAAACTGTGGCGGTGGTGCCAGAATTTATATGGCCCGAACCGCTGCTCATCGACGAAGGATTTCCCCTCGTCCACAGCCTTGATTTCCGTGACCCACGGCACCCAGACGCCGGGCAGGATTTTCACTTTGTAGGTGATGATCTGGCCTTCATACATCTTCTCGCCGGGCAGGCTGACGATCTTGAAACCGAGGGCGTCGGGCGTGATTTCGTCGAGATTCCGCGGCGATGAGAAAAACTCCCAAGCGGCGTCGAGCGAGATGGGTAGGCGTTGTTCTTGTGCGAGCGTGTGAAGGGTCATGGCTGCGCCAAGTTGGCGTGGGTGGCCGGCGGCGCAAGGCAGGGATTTTCGCAAGTTCCTTGTGCCGGGCAGATGAAGCGGGTAATTCATCCGCCATGGATTTTGAAACACTGAGCGCATGGGCGGACGAGGAATTGAAGGCACTGGTGAAAATCCTGCCGCAGGACATCCAGGACGCGGCGGAAAAAGTGGCCATCGCCTTCGAGGAAAAACCCGGTCAGGGCGCGTATGACGAGGAGCTCGACGGCGACGAACTCGGGCTGTTCGAAGGCCCGTCCGCGATGGACGAAGCGGGCCTGGAAGAACTCCCGCGCATCCGGCTGTTTCTCGTAAACCTGTGGGAATGGACCGGCGAGGAAGAGCACGACTACCGCGACGAGGTGGGCACCACCTTCCTCCACGAGCTCGGCCATTACCTCGGCTGGGACGAGGAGGAAGTCGCGGAGCGCGGGCTGGAATGAATGTGTTCCGGCTGTCTCAGTCGGGTTCTCCCTGAAAACGGATCGCGTCGCATCAAGGGAGAGGAACAGGGATGCTCTCACGACGTCGTCCGCGCGCGCTTCTCGGCTTTCAACATTCCGCAGCCGGCCGCCACGTCGATGCCGCGGCGCTGGCGGAAGGTGCAGGGGAAACCGCCGGCGATCAGGATTTTCTGGAACTCGTGGCCGGACTCGCTTTGTGTTCCCTCGAAGCCGCCGGTGGGATTGAGCGGGATCAGATTGATGTGCGCGTCGATCCCACGCAGCAGTTCGACCAGGCGCAGGGCGGTCTCGGGCGAATCGTTTTTTCCGGCGATCAAGGTCCATTCGAAGAAGATCCGCTTGCCAGTGATCTCGCCGTATTTCCGGCAGGCGTCGATCAGCATCGCCAGCGACCAGCGCTTGCTGGCGGGCACCAGCGCCGCGCGCTCTTCCTCCGTCGAGCCGTGCAGACTAACAGCCAGGCGGTAGGGCCGCTGCTCCTCGGCTAACCGGAGGATGCTCGGGACCACTCCCACCGTGCTGATCGAGATTTTCGTCGGACCGATGCCGGGGCCGCGCACGTCGGAAATGGTTTCCAGCGCGAGCATCACCGAGTCGTAATTGTGCAGCGGCTCACCCATGCCCATCAGCACCATGTTGCGCAGCCGTTTTTTCGGATCGATGGATTTCAAAACCCGTCGGGCGTGCAGCACTTGCGCCACGATTTCCCCCGGCCGCAGATGACGGACGAAGCCCATCTGTCCCGTCGCGCAGAAAACACAACCCATCGCACAACCCGCCTGCGTGCTCACGCAAACGGTCTGGCGGCCTTCGTAGCCCATCAGCACGGTTTCGATCGTCTGGCCGTCGCGCAGGCGCAGGAGAAACTTGCGGGTCAGCCCGTCGGAGCTGTGGATTTCACCGACGACCTCGGGCGCATCGAGGAAAAACGCCATTCCCTCGCCCACGGATTTCTCCACCCAGCGCTTGAGTGGCGGCAAGAACGCCCGCTCTGCCAGATCCAGCTCGCCCTCGCCATGAATGACCCGCCACAGCACCTTGGCGTGGTGCAGGATCACGCCGTCCGCCGCCAGCACGGCCACGAGCTCGGAAAATCCGAGGTCGTGCAAAGAGCGTGTAGGTGGGGAACTCACGGCCGAATGCAACCCTGCGGGCGATGGCGATCAAGCGCGATTTTTAGATCAGCGTTCCCAATCGGTGATCTTGGTCACGGTTCCGGTGGCAAGGCCGAGACTGTGGCTTTGGCATCGCCATAAAGCATGCGGGTGTTCTCCCTGAAGAAGAGCGCGTTCTCAAGCCCGGAAATGCCGGCGCCCTGCGGTGCCTGCGACCGGGATTTTGTGGGGCTTGAGGGATTTGCGGAAGGGAGTCGCTTGAAGGGTGATTCACCAATCCCGCGATCATCATCGAGCTCCTGCGGCGAGGCCCAAATAACAGGTCGCCATCAGCGCACGCGCTCCAGCAGCCAGGCGAGCAGGCTGTTGATAGGAAGACGCTCCTGCTCCATCGAGTCGCGGTGGCGGATGGTGACGGTGCCTTTGAGATCGGGGTTTTCCTCGCCGAGGGTTTCGAAATCGACGGTGACGCAGAACGGCGTGCCAACTTCGTCCTGACGGCGGTAGCGGCGACCAAGCGCGCCGCCGTCGTCGTAAAAGACGTTCATCCACGGTTGCAGCGTTTTCTGGATCTCCTTGCAGATGCGGACCTGCTCCTCGTTCTTCTTCAACAGCGGGAAAATGCCGACCTTGATCGGCGCCATCCGCGGGACGAAGCGCAGCACCGTGCGGACGTCATCCTTGCCTTTGTCGTCGGTGAGAGTTTCCTCGTCGAAGGCTTCGCAAAGGAGCGCGAGCACCGTGCGGTCGCAACCAGCGGATGGCTCGACGACGTGCGGCAGGAACTTCTCCTTCGTCTCCTCGTCGAAATAAACCAGCGACTTGCCGGAGCCTTTTTCATGCACACCGAGGTCGTAGTCGGTGCGGTAAGCCACGCCTTCGAGCTCCTGGATGCCGAACGGGAATTCGTATTCGATGTCGTAGGTTTTCTGCGAGTAGAACGCTCGCTCGCCGTCCGGGATGTCGAGGATGTGGAGCTTTTCGCGCGGGATGCCGATTTCGCCGTAGAACTTGAGGCGCTCGGCCAACCACTCGTCGGTGAGGCGCAGGCCGTCGTCAGGATGGCAGAAATACTCGATTTCCATTTGCTCGAACTCACGCGAGCGGAAGATGTAATTCCGCGGGTTCACTTCGTTGCGGAAGGATTTACCGATCTGGGCGATGCCGAATGGCAACTTCACCCGCGAGGAATCGAGCACATTTTTATACTGAACGAAAATTGACTGCGCGGTCTCTGGCCGGAGATACGCGATATCGTCACCAGTTGCTCCCATGTTCGTCTTGAACATCAGATTGAATTGCTTGGGTTCGGAAAGGATTCCGCCACAATGCGGACAGGGATTCATCGGACCGGTCTGGGCGAATTGTTCGGTAGCCATCAGTTGGTAAAAATACCAGGGATCCATCGGTTGGTGGCGGGTGGCTTCGTCGAGGAAGAAACTGATAGTGATCTCCGACTGCCTCACCAACGCAAGGCCGGGAGCGAGTTTTTTACCGTGTTTGTTTACCCAGCGCTTGAGTTCCTCGCCGGTGACGGCAGCACCGCCCGGATCTCCCGGCGTGGTCACACGCATGGCACCCGCGAGCGACTGCGCCCACTCCGATTCGGCGACCATCGTCCTGAGTTGATCGAAGCGGATATGCTTCTGGCAATGCTTGCAGGTGGACATCGGATCAGAGAATCCACCGACGTGGCCGGAGGAAACGAGCACTTGCTCCATCGTCAAAATCGCGCCGTCCATGCCGAGCACGTCGTCGCGCTCCTGCACGGTTTTCCGCCACCAGTAGTCCTTCAAATTCCGCTTCAACTCCGCGCCGAGCGGGCCGTAATCCCAGCAACCGTTGAGGCCGCCGTAGAGTTCTCCGGCTTGGAAAATGAAGCCGCGGCGTTTGCACAGCGACACGATTTTTTCCATGCGGGCGGGATCGGTGACATCTTTGTTGGCCATAAATTGAAAGGTTCGGGCGCGAAGGGAAGCAGGCGCGGCGGCGGGCGGCAAGACGGGATTGCGTTCCCTTTCCGGATGGGGAAAATGCCGCATGACCCGCTGCCCGTGGCTTCCACTCCAACATCCGCTCTACGTTGATTACCACGACACCGAGTGGGGCGTGCCCTCACGCGATCCTCGGTATTTGTTCGAGTGCATCTGCCTTGAAGGCGCGCAGGCCGGCCTCTCGTGGTGGACGGTGCTCCAGAAACGCGAGCGCTACCGCCAAGTTTTCCACAACTTCGAGCCGGAAAAAGTCGCCTCGATGACCGATGCCGAACTCGAACATCTCGTCCTCGATCCCGGCATCATCCGCCACCGTGGGAAGATTTTCTCCGTCCGCCAGAACGCCCGCGCCTGGCTGGAACTCAGCGATCCCGTGGAATGGCTGTGGAGTTTCACCGGCGGGAAAACCATCGTGAACCACCACAAGACCCTGGCCGATTTCCCTGCCAAGACACCCGAGTCCGACGCGCTTTCCAAGGCCCTGAGGAAGGCCGGGTTCAACTTCGTCGGCTCGACCACGATGTATGCGCTGATGCAAGCCGTCGGCATGGTGAACGACCACACCATCGACTGCTGCCGGAGAAACGTGGTTTGAGCGTCACGCGCGCTCCAGATAGATCCGCGAGCCGCGCACGTATTTTTCCGCCCAGCCTTTGATCTTCGCCTGCTCGTCGAGCGAAAGCATCCTAACCACCTTCGCCGGCGAGCCCAGAACCAGCGAGCCCGGCGGAATGATCGTCCCGCCCGTGACCAGCGCGCCCGCCCCGATGATCGAGCGCTCGCCGATCACCGCGCCGTCGAGCACGATCGAACCCATGCCGACGAGCACCTCGTCCTTCACCGTGCAGGCATGCAGGATCGCCGAGTGGCCCACCGTCACCAGCTCGCCGACATAACAGCCGTAATCGTCCGCCAGATGGATCACCGCGTTGTCCTGCACGTTCGACCGCGGACCGATCACGATCTCGTTGATGTCGCCGCGCAAGGTCGTGTTATACCAAACACTCGTCTCCTCGTGCAGCGTCACCCGCCCGATCACGTCCGCGCTCGCGGCGATGAACGCGCTTTCATGAATGCTTGGCGAAAACCCGGCGATTGTCTCGATGGCCATGAGGAAAACTAGAGCGGTGAATCCCGGATCGCAAGCGCGACGAGCACCAGCGGCGGCTCGGTGGATTCCAAGCGGATCAGAAGCTCCGCAACGTTCGCGGCCTGTCCGGGCAGGGCCAGATCGGGACGGATTTCCGCCAGCGGTTGGAGCACGAAACGCCGCTCGCCGATCCGCGGGTGGGGCAGGACCAGCGCCTCGGTGTCGATCACCGCGTCACCGAAATACAGCAAATCGACATCGATGACCCGCGGTGCGTTCCGCGCGGGGACGCCGATCCGGCCGAGCTTTCTTTCGATCGACTGGGTGATTTCCAACAACTCGAAAGGACCGCCCTCGAAGTCGATCTCGACGACGGAGTTATAGAAAAGCGGCGAGCCGGGCGGGCACCGCAGCGGCTCGGTTTGATAGATCGAAGCGGACAGGAACGGCTCGCCCGGCGTGGCGATTTCCAACAGGCAGTCGCGGGCCGCCTGGAGGTTCGCGAGACGGTCTCCGAGATTCGAGCCAAGGGCGATGCCGACGCGGGGCATGGCTCAGTCCACGAGGTTTTCCAGGCGGGTGATGCCGTTTTCCCGCATCCGCTTGTCGGCATCCGCGACTTTGGCGGACGGGATCACGATGGGCCGATCGGCCCCGAAGAGCTCGATGACGAAAAACTCCGGAGTCTCCTTCGGGTGGAGAAGTTCGTGCACGTGGGCGAGGTCGCGGACTTCGGTGCCGTTGATCTTGTCCACTGCGAAGCCGGTGAAATTCGACAGCTGGCTGGTCACCGGATCACTCTCCACCCGCGTCAACACCACGATGTCCTTGTGTTTTTCAAACAGCCCTTTCGGCACGTAGTCGGTGTAGAGCCGGCGCACGGTGACGTCATCAAATTTGGAGGCGGCGAAGAGGTTGGTGTCTAATGGTTGGAAAACGAGGCCCGCGAAAACCGTGTAGCGCGGTTTTTTCTCGTAGGACACCGCGTACATCCTCGACCATTCCAGCGGCTTGAGGGTGATGTCCACATCGTTCACCGCACCGTCGCGGAGGCAGCGGACGGCGACTTTGTCGCCCGCGTATTTCCGCTCCACGATCTCGTTGAGGTTCACGTTCTCGCCGTCGATGGTGATCATGCCCGCGCTGTCCACCTGCTTGCCATCCAGCGACATGAGGATGTCTCCGGGCTTGAGGAAGCCGTCGCTCGAGCTGGTGGGAATGACGTTGGTGATGAGCACTCCCTTGTCGTCGTTAGGCAGGCCGAGCGCCTTGCGCATCGCCGGGTTGAAGAGCGGGAACTCGCTGACTCCGAGGTCGGCGTAGGAATCATACTTGCCGTCTTCGATATCCTTGATGAAGCGCCGGACGACCGGGGTGGGAATGATGTAGCCGGTGTTGTCGGCCTGGCGGAGGCCTTGGAACGCGACGCCGACTACCTTGCCGTCCTGGACGCAGGGGCCGCCGGAGTTGCCCGGATTGATGGCGGCGTCGATCTGGATGATCAGGTGGGAATCCGCGCGAGAGTGTGAGTAGGGCTGGAAATCGATGCGGGAAACGACGCCACGGGTGACGGACAGGCGCTCGCCGCCGACCGGGTAGCCGATCACGCGGACCTGGGATTCGAGGCTCGGGACATCGCCGAACTCGAAGGTGGGGAAGGATTCCAAGTCCTTGAAATCGTCGATGGAGAGCAGGGCGAGATCGCAGTCGTGGGCGATGAACTCCACCTTGGCCGGATATTTCTTGGGGCTGCCGTAAACGGTGATGAGGATGCGGCGGGCGTTGGAAACGACGTGCGCGTTGGTGAGAATCTTGTTTTTTCCGATGAGGAATCCGGTGCCGATCCCGCCGCCGAAGCGTCCGGAATTCCACGGCGTCTGATAGTCCGGAACCTGGGTGGCGACCTCGATGCGGAGCACGGATTTATAGATATCCGAGGGCAGCGACGGGGTTTGCGCGACGAGTGCCGGAATTGCGAACAGCAGCAGGATGACGGAGGAGAGCAGACGGATCATGGACTTGCGTCGGAGTTTACGGGCGCGGGAAGGAGCGGCAAATCAAATCAGCAGCCTATTTCCCGAATGCGGTGATGAGGATTTTCATGGCAGGGCGTGGACGCGGGGGGATCTGGATCAATCAAACAAGCCGGTTCTGAGCAGCGGCCGGTTGTTTTTGGAATCCCAGTAGCCGAAACCCGCTTTCCAATCCCACAGCGTCCATGGGATCTGGCGCGCTTCGGCGAGGGTTCTAACGTCATGGGTGTAGCGCATGCGACTGGCGTGGTCGCCGGTGTCGTGGCTTCCGAACTCCCCGAGATGGACCGGTCGTCCGAAGTGCGTTGACCAGGCGCAGGCGAGATCGAGCAGCTCCCTCACCGCGTTGGCCGAGCACGGGTTCCTGCCGGCGGGGAGCGTGTTATAGCCTTCGATGAAGCTGCGAACTCCGGAGTTTTCCTTGAGGGAATCCGGGAGAGTGAGAGGAGTCGCGGGCGGTCCCGGATAGGTGATTTTCCGCAGCTCGCGGAGCCGCACCCAGTCCGCTCCCTGATGGGTGAAATAGAAAGGCTCGTAACAGTGGACGGTGACGACTAACCGGTCGTCGCCGTCTGGCAGGCGGAGTTTTGCGAGCTCGCGGATGTCGCCCCATTTTCCGGGGCTGAGGAAAAGGACGCGCTGCGGATCGATCTGGCGGATGGCGGCGATGGTTTTCGCGTAAATGGAATTGGCGGTTTCGGTGGTTAGGGCGTCGTGGGGCTCGTTGAGCAGTTCGAGGAAAAGGCCGGGCGGCCAGGATTTGAAATGGCGGGAGATGGTCTCCCACGAGCCGACGAAGCGGGCGCGGTTCGCCGCCGGGTCGGTTGTCAGATCGTTGAAGTGGTGCCAATCAAGCAGGACGTGCAGCTTTTTTTCCAGCGCCCGGCGGAGGACTGGTTCGAGGTCAGCGAGGAGAGTGGGGTTAATTTCGAGGCCGCTCGTGCCTTGTTTCATGTTGAAGTGCCATGCGACCGGGACGCGGATATGGTCGAAGCCCTCGGCGGCGATGCGGTCGACGTCATCGGCGGTATAACGGATTCCCCACGAGTAGGGCGGAGGAGCGTCCCAACAGTTACCAAGGTTCACGCCGCGCTTGATGCCGGCGAGGGCGCGGTGGGCGGGCGTGTCCTGGCCGAGTCGCTTGGGCGGGACGAAGCCGGGGAGGGTGGCGGCTTTCGCGTGGAGCTTGAGGGTGACCTTTTGACCGGCTTTCACCTTCAAAGTCTGGGAAAGCGGGCGGCCCTGCCACGTGGCGGCGATGGATTTCGCTTGGAGCGGCGCCGCACCGGCGAGCGGCCAGGCATCGGCGGCGATGTAGTCGCGGTAATCGGAGGTCCATGCGTCCGGCTTGCCACCGGATTGGGACTCGAAGCCGCCGTTTTCGATCGTTGTCCCTTCCGCGCTCAGGTCATCCCAGAGGACTTCCTTGCGGAATGACGCTCCGTTTTTTTCCTCTTCCCACGGGCCGTTGAGTGACAAATCCACGGTGCCGTCGCCGACCGGCGTGAAGCTGACGGTGAACTCGCGCCAGTCCCACCAGCTCACGGGGAAAACAACGTCGATCCGCCGTTCGCGGATGGCGGGATCTTTTTCCCACGGCGCCGGCATGGCGCTGCCGGAGGAAACCCGGATGTCGCGCAACGGGGGCTGGCCGGCGGGAACCTGCAACCAGAGCCGGGCCTCCGTCGTCTGGCGGGGCGTCTCCTGGGCTGATAGCGAGACGCCGAGGCCGATGAGAAGTGAAAGCGTGCGGATCATGGAGTGCGTTTCAGCCGGATATGGGCTTGCGGTGGGTGCCGGTGAACTTTATTTCCCTACGGCATGGACCATCATGTTTATTTCTGGCTGAAGGAAGAATATCAAAACGACGTGGACCGCGCGATCTTCGAGCAAGGTCTGGCGGCGCTGTTCGACATCAACCTGGTGGCCGGCGGTCGCTGGGCGGTTCCCGCGAAAGTGGTGGTGCGCCCGGTCATCGACCAATCGTGGGACTACGCGCTGACCATGCAGTTCAACACCATCGAGGATCACGACGCCTATCAGGTGGACCCGGACCACCACGTGTTCATCAACACCTTCAAGGAATGGTGGGCGCAGGTGCAGGTGAAAGACTTGGCTTGATCCGTCACTGCGAGAACTGGCCGAGGACCGCTTTGAGCTCCTCGGGCCATTCGAGCGTGTCGAGGGTGGCGGGATCGGCCCAGGCGGGATCGATCCTGAGCAGCTCGCGGAAATAGACGGCCGCGTCATCGCTCGCACCGGTCTGCGCGGCGGCGATGACGAGCAGCGCGGTGGCGTTCTCAAGTTTCTCATCCGGGAAGCCGATGCGCTGGCCCTCGCGCAGGAACCGATAGGCCCGCTCGGAGTTGCCGGTGAGCAGCGCGACCCAGCCCGCCCGCAGCGCGAAATTTCCGTCCTGCGGGAAGCGGTGCATGCCGGTAGTTAGGATTTCCATCGCCTGCCGCGGGTCGGCGTTTTCGAACGCGGTGTAGGCGGCTTCGGCGTAGTCGCCGGGCAAAGTCGTCTCGACCGGATGCTCGGTGATGAGCTCGATCCAGCGCGGGTGGGCGTTCCGATAGTCGCCGAGGGCGGTCAGGGCGAGCGCCTCGGCCCGCAGGCAGGGCTCGGGTGGCGCGCCGAGATTGCGGGCGAGGTTGGCGAGCTGGAAGGTGGCCTCCTTTTCCTCCTTGTGGGCGGAAAACGCCAGCGCCGCCTTGAGGCAGGCATCGGCAAACCGGGCGCGGCCGACGGCGGCGATGGTGGCGGGATCGGTGAAGCGCGCGATGACGGCTTTGCGTTGCTCGGGCGTGGAGTTTGCCGGGACCTGGATCGCGGCAAACTCGCTACTAACACATTGGCGGAGTTGGTCGAGCGCCGGCTGGAAGTCGGTCCGCTCCCAGCCGAGCCAGTCCTCGCGGAGCCGAACTTCCGCTAGATCCGGGAACACCTCGGACCAACCGGAAAGCGCGTCCGCCTTGCGGCCTTGCAGCCAGGCGATGCGCGAGAGCGAGATGCGCCGGAGCAGCGGCGGAAGGTCCACGGCGGTGGCGAGGCAGGCTTTGATCTGCTCCGCGTCCTCGGATTTCAGGGCAAGCGCGAGAGCGGCGGCGGCAGCGGGATCTGCCCGGTCGAGGCGGTCCCGCAGCGGCGCGAATGCTTCGGGAGCGGCGCTGCGAGGGTCGATGGTTTTGAATTCCGCAAGCATCGGGCCGAAGTCCAAGCGGGGGAAAACGGTGAGGAGCGCCGCGAAATTACAAGCGTTGAAGGCCGAGGTCCGCGCTCCGGATGCGATGCGCGTGAAGCTCCGCTCCTTTTCATCATAGCGGCTGCCGGCTAGGGCTTCGCAAAGATTTTCCAACGCGAGCAAGGACGCTTCGTCGATGGGACCCGGCTTTTTTCCGTTAGGATTTCCGTCGGGCAAAGGCAGCAACCGGTGGATCGTCAGAGTGCCGCTTTGCTCGCCGATGAGCACGTTCTTCTCATCGAAGGCGACCGCGGTGATTGCCGTCGCCGTCTCGATCGGCGCGTGCGGATTTGTCAGAATTTCCACGCGCTTGCCATCGACCGCGAACGGCGCATGCTCCGGATCGCTCATCAGGCCGGTCCACAAGTTAGGATGGCGGCTCCACGGGAACCGGCGGGCCAGTGCTTCCATGCCGAGCGAGCCGTCCTCCTCGTCGCGGTAGGAAACGACGGCCGGAACGGGCGGGTGGTGCGGTCCGGGGTCCTGGAGTGTTAGAACCGCGTTTCCATCCAGTGAGAATTGCGCCTGAAGCAGCTTCACCGGCTCCGGCATCGGGGTCTTCAGGACCAGCTCGACCGGCGAAACGGGCATCTCCAACAGGCTTCCTTCGGCGTGCAGCACGCGCAGTTGCGCGCGGTCCAGGAAGGCGGCGAGCGGGCGCGGGGCGAGCGGCTCGGAGGAGCGGATGATTTCCCCGGTGGAGCTGTCCCGCAGGTGCCAGACAACGGAATGGTCTTTTTCCGATAGAAATCCGGGATGCGCCATCAGCAGGCCGTCCGGGGAAAAAACGATGACGGCCGAGGGCGTGAGGAAATCCGGCAGAGCGCCGAGATCGCGGATCGGCTTCAACGTCCGCGCGTTGCAAAGCAAAGTCACCGGCCCGCGCTCGACGACCACCGACTGATGCCCCGGATCAAACACCAGGCTGCGGGTCGGGTGGCCCGCCACGGGAAACAGGACGCTTTCGATTTGCAGCGTTTCGAGATTCCAGCGGACGGTCGTGTTAGTCTTGCCGCCGAGACTCACCCACAACGACGAGGGCCCGGCGACGGCGAGCTGCTCGATCGGGAGCGGATGGTCGAGAGTCAGCGCCGGAAAATTCCAGACCGTTTCCTTCAGGATCGTTTCCGCTAGATCGCGGGCCTCCTGGGACGCGGGCTCCGCTTTCAGGGCGGAGACCAGCAGCGCGAGCGCCTCGTCCGGACGCTTCTGTTCGAGCTGGGACTTGGCGGCGTCGATCCGCGCGCCCGCGAGCTGCGAGACGAGTTCCCCGACACTCGCGCGGGCGGGTTTCCCGCTCGGTTTGCAGTTAGGAACGAGCGCGACGAGAACCAGCAGCGAGACCACAAAACCCCAGCGGCTGCGGCCGCGCACCGTGGAGGATCGAATGGTCTGGCCGGGCATAGTGCTTCCTTTTTAAGGCCGCGGGACGGGCTTCGTGTCTGTGACCCGCGGATCCGCTCAAAGCCCGCTTTTCTGAATCAATTCGCGGAGCTGCTTCTGGAATTCCATGATGTCCTCCTGCGTCGGACGGTAGCCCTCGGTGTCCGGATCCAGGCCGGGGCGGCCGGTTTGATCGAGCATCCAGACGGCCGTCTCGCCATCGCTGAAGGTGGCTTTTCCGCTGACCAGCGCGCCGGGCAGGGTGAGGCTGTCCATCGTCACGGTGACGAATCCGGTCGGGACCGGCGCGGGTTTCTCGTCCTTTTTCTCTTCCGCTTTCGGCGTTTCGATCAGCTCGATGCCGAGGTCGAGGATCAGGAAACGGGTGTCCATGTAGGTGAGGGAGTGACCGAAATCGTCCTTCAACTGGCGCTGGAGATCCGACATGGTGGCTCCCTCGGCGGCCCGTTGCTTGAGCGCGTCTTTTTGTTCCGGGGTGAGTTTATTGGCACTGAACATGGCCCACTTTCAAACACCGGCCATGGATTGCCAAGCTTCAAGAGAAGGAAAGTGACGCAGGGGGCGCATCTCACCCACCCGCGTCCGTTTCTCCGTCTTGAGAACAACCCAGCTTGTTAGTTGGGGCTGTTACCCGAGAGGCGTGAAGCAATCGCGAGTTTCGTGCGCTTCACGGTTTCCGCCGCCTCCTCGTCCATCGATGACAGGATGCCCGCCAGATCGGTCGCAATTTCCTTTCGCATGTGGGACACAAATTCCACACCCTTCGAAGTGATGCGCACCATGATCTTCCGCCGGTCGTCCGAGGCGTGGACGCGTTCCACGTATCCCAACCTCTCGATGCGATCCACCAAGCCGGTTGCCGCTGCGGTCGAGTGACCCATCTTTGACGCGATGTCGGTCATCGTCAGATATTCCTCGCTGGAAAGATAGGTCAGCAGGAAAAATTGCGGATACGACAGATTACCTCGGGTCAACTCTTTCGAGAGGTTGAGGATGCAGCTGCGTTGCGTGAACAACACGAAGTCTGCGAGACGGCCGGCATCAGCCTTGACCGAAGCACTCTGTGTGCCTGATGGGATCAGTTTCATGGGGGGATGTTTGGGGGGTAAACCCTCCGCGGGTGTGAGGAGGGGAAAGCAAATTGCTTGCTGACGGTCAGATCCTTTCAGATTTCCGGGCTCGCCGATATTACGCAATCGCGTTACATTGTGGACTGCGGCAAGCTCTGCTGCCGCCTGCGGGGGATGGAGCTCACCGAGAATCTCGAACATCCGTCGTTGCCGACGATAACGCCGCTGCCGCGCTTGCTTCCGAACAAGGTCGGATCACCGGCTTCATCTACATAGCTGTGGATTTGATCGGGATTCATCATTGCCAGATATTCAGTTTGGGAAGCCCATTCACCACCTTCATCGTTGTAAATGACGGTGGTCTTGTCATTTACGCTCTTGCCACTGGCGTCCTTGTCCGGCCGACGAGCGTGCCTCGCCGCAGTCAGGGAGTCCTCGCAGACGGCGACGGCGTCTCCGCTGGCGGGCCGGGACGCCTGAAAGAGCTCGCGGGAGTCCCTAGCCACGAAAATGGATTCGCGGGAAGAGTCGAAGGACTCACTGGGCGAGTGAAAGGAGTCCTGCGGCGCGTTCAGGGCATCCCGAAACTACCGCAAGGTCTCGCGGCGTGCGTCAGGTGCTGATTTGGCCAATCACACGCTTGGACATTCGCGCCCGCCTGCGCTAGCAAAGCCCGCGTGAACTCATGGAATCCAGCGGTCGATGTGGTGAAAAGCTGTCTCAAGGCGGGCGTCGGCGAGTTCGTCGTCTGCGCCGGCGCGCGAAATGCGGCTTTGCTCGAAGCCCTCGCCCGCGCCGAGGCGGCCGGACTGGTGCGCGTCTGGCGGCATTTTGAAGAACGCAGCGCGGGGTTTTTCGCGCTGGGGCGGACGATGGAAACCGCGCAACCCTGCGCGGTCATCACCACCAGCGGCACCGCCGCGGCCGAGTTATTGCCGGCAGTCATCGAGGCGCACTATCAGGGCCGCCCGCTGGTCGCGATCACCGCGGACCGCCCGGCGGCGTTTCGCGGGACCGGTGCACCGCAGACCATCGAGCAGCCGGGGATTTTTGGAAATCACGCGTGGCAGGGGACTTTCGCCGACTGGGATGGCAACCAGCCGCTGCATCTGAACGCCGAGTTCGAGGAATTTTTCGAAGCCGGTGATGAAAATTTTTCGGAGGTATCTCTCCGCGAATTTGTTCCCGTGAAGGAAAAACTCAACGTCGCCGCGCTCGCCCGTTGGCTGCGCGAGGAACACTCCAAAGGCATCGTCGTCCTCGTCGGCGGGTTGGAACCGGACGAGCGCGAGGACGTGTTCCATTTCTGCCAGGACCTCGGCGCGCCCGTCGTCGCCGAGGCGACCAGCGGCCTGCGCGAAGCGCTCCAGTCGCTCGCCATCCACGATGCCGACCGCGTTTTGAAATCCCGCCCGCCCGGCAAAATCCTTCGCCTCGGCGAGGTCCCTAGCGGCCGCTTCTGGCGCGACCTCGAAGAACTGCCGCAGGTCTCCGTCTGGTCCGTCTGTCGCAACGGGTTGCCCGGCCTCGCCCGCGAATCCGGCGTCGTCCGCGGCTCGCTCGACCGCGTCATTCCCGCGCTCGGCCCCATCGAACTCGCCGACGACGCGCTCGACTACCTTGCCGGAGCCGGCAGCCGCGCGGTGAAGATCGACGAGCTGTTGGAAATCTATCCGGACAGCGAGCCAGCGTTGCTCCGCACGCTTTCCCACTACGCCTCCATCGGCGGCGGGCTATTTCTTGGCAACAGCATGCCGATCCGCGAGTGGAACCATTTCGCGCAATGGGCGCGGCCCGTCCCCTCCGTCCGCGCGAACCGCGGCGCGAACGGCATCGACGGCCAAGTCAGCACCTGGCTCGGTTGGTCCGCCGATGTTAGTGAAACCTGGGCGGTCGTCGGTGATCTCACCGCGCTCTACGATCTAGCCGCGCCGTTCGTCCTCGAACAAATCAACTGCCAAGGCCGCGTGCTCGCCGTCATCAACAACGGCGGCGGGAAGATTTTCGAGCGCCTGCCGCGTCTCCAAAGCATGAGCCCGCGCGCCGTCGAGTGGATGACCAATCCGCAAAGCGCCGACCTCTCCGGGCTTGCCACGCTCTGGGGCATGAACCATCTCCGGATCCGCACCGTCGATGATTTCGACAAGTTCGAGGCCGGAGACAAAACCCTGCTCCTCGAAATCATCCCCGACGCCGCCCAGACCACCGCCTTCTGGGCTGCCTGGGACCGCATGCACGGGTAGAACGAAGAATTAGGCACCGCGAATCCAAGCTCCGGTGAATTTCATCCTTCTCCTTGCCAAGTCGCGGAAGGCCCGTTACGCATTCCGCCTCAGCGCAAACGCACTGGTCCCGTGGTCCAATGGATAGGACGATGGCCTCCGAAGCCGTAGGTAGTGGTTCGATTCCACTCGGGACCACTTGCTGAAAACAGGCTAAAAACCCCTTGTAATATAAGGATTCCAGCTTTTCTATAGCAGAAAGCCAAGGGTGCTGAGTGGCACGAAATGGCACGAATTGGCACCCCGCATCCAAAAAAGTTGGATACTTTTGGATACCATGACGCAACTTTATTGCGTTTGTGATTTTGGCTCACAATTTGGTTGGGTTTGGGTCTCCATCGAGCCGCCATTCCCGCCTTGGTGATGAACGACGCCGCCTAGGCCCTGATCCTCGATTTCCTCAAAACGCCGGAGCCCAAGGACGCCACCGCCGCCGAAAAAAGCGGTTGAAGGACCAGTTCGCAAACCTCGCGGACGAACTCGGCTACGACGGGAATTGCCAGGTCGAGGTCCGCTTCGACGCGTTCGAATACGAATTGCTCTGGCAGCTTCAATCCGACGAGCTGGTGGACCGCGCCCTCATGCCCCAGACCACACTTGGACCCACGCCACCGCCCGCCACCTCGCTCCCGTCGACCGGGCCATCAAAGCCGAACTTCTCCAGGCCGGAGAACTTGAGATCGATGAAACCCCCATCGACTATCAGGACCCCGGTCGTGGCTCCGTCAAGGAAGGCCGACTGTGGGCTTACCTCGACCCGGTCGCCGGCACTTGTTACTTCGACTGGCACGCCGGGCGCGGAGCCGGCTGCCTGTTGGAAATGCTCGGCTACGATCAGGTCACCAACACCATCGCCTACGAAGGCACCATCCACACCGACGGCTACGGAGTTTACGACGCCGTCGCCTCCAGGTTCGGCCTGCGCCACGGCGGCTGCCTCGCCCACGCCCGACGCAAGTTCACCGACCTCGCCCCCGAAGTCACGCTGCCCGTATTGCTCTTCATCCAGCGCATCTACCAGATTGAAAAGCAAACCCGGCAGACCGCGGCGCCGCCCGCCTGCCGCGAACCTCGATCTCGAGGACTACCTCGTCGAGGTCATCAAACGCCTTCCGCACGACGCCACCCCGGAGCAAGCCGCCGCGCTGACCCCCGCCCGCATCGCCGCCGAGCGCTGGACCATGGCAGCAGCCGAAGAAGTCGCCTGACCGCCCGCGCTCCGACCGCCCCAGACGGACCAACACTGAGGGGATGAATTTAGGACGCTTACCGATCAACCAGCACCAATCCATTTTAACGTTTTAACAGAAAAAAATCCTGTTCCCTTCGCGTCCTTTAACACATTAGGATACTACACGCTCACCCAAGTGCAGGCGCTCAACGTGGGCACTCCCTTGCTCGCCAAGGACCCGGTGAGCGGCAAGTTCAAGCTGACCATCGGGGCGAAGAAAAGCACCGACCTCACGACTTACACGCCGCTGCCGTTTTCCTCCGGGGAGGCGACGATCAACGGGCAAGGAGCGATGGAATTCCAGTTCACCTCGCCCGACAACGCGGCGTTCTTCCGGTTGGAGTCGAAATAGTCCCTGGCGGTCATTCGTCCCGCCCCAAAGAACAGGCAGGAATGCCCATATCACCCTTTTAAGATTTCCCATCTTCCAGTGGCCGCCTAGCCTCCGGCCGACATGAAAGCCGACTCCCTCCGCGCCGCCATCCGTGACGTCGTCGATTTCCCGAAACCGGGCATCATCTTCAAGGACATCACCCCCGTCCTCGCCGATGGCAAACTCTTCCGCGAATCCATCTCCATGCTCTGCGAAACGGCGGGCGGCGTGAAAATCGACAAGGTCGTCGGCATCGACGCCCGCGGCTTCATCTTCGCCGCCGCCGTCGCCGACCGCCTCGGCGCGGGCTTCGTCCCCATCCGCAAAAAAGGCAAGCTCCCTTGGAAAACCCGCCAGACCGCCTATTCGCTCGAATACGGCGAATCCATCGTCGAGCTCCACGAAGACGCCATCCTCCCCGGCGAATCCATCCTGCTGGTCGATGACCTGCTAGCCACCGGCGGCACCGCCGCCGCTGCGGTCAAACTGCTCGATGAACTCGGCGCTAACATCATCGGCATCTCCGTACTCATCGAGCTCGGCTTCCTCGCCGGCCGCGCCAAGCTCGCCCCCCATCCGGTCCACGCGATCATCACCTATTAGACTCTTTTGCGCCGCAACAGCAGCAGCGCGGAAAGCATTGGCATGACGACACCGGAGGGTTCCGGGATGCCGCTGATTTGGGAAATCCAACGATGTAGGGTTCCACCAAAGCGCCACCTCCAGTGTCTCCGAAGCGGCCTCCGTGGCCTTCGGTATACGTGTTGATGCCTATCAATTTCCATCCTGAAGGGCACTGCCGTTCATGGCAACCAATCCGGCAAATCGAGAAACGCCGCATCTTCCAGCCCGCTGCCGTTTGCCAGTTGTTTGAGATACCAGCGCCCCATCGCCGAACTCTTCTCGTTCGTGAACTCCGCCAACCACTCCAGCCATGTCGTAATTGGGGGGCATGCCGATGCAGTCGGAGGAAGGACCGCCGGTTTTGCTGCTGTCGGTCTTCCCGCTAGAAAGCGGCAGCAGGCTCTGGAGCAGTCCATTGGGTGAGAAACTTTTCCCACTCATTCCGCCAAGTTTCCTCATCGCCATCGAGAAAGTAGAAGGCTCGCTTCGCCTCTTCAGTTCCCGTGGAGGGGATCATGAAGGTGTTCAGGAGATTTTTGATGAGGATGTGAGTTGCTTCGGTTCCAAATTTCTTCCTAGCAATGTACTCGATGATGGAGAGCGAGTGCCAGGCGCACGCAAGCCGGCAGGGGTGCGCGTCGGCGTATTCCTCAAGCGCCAAGGCGCTCTGGTGACCCGCCCTCTCGCTGATGATCAAATCGAGAATAATGTTGGTATCCAGAAACAGGCGGATCATTTGCCGTATTTGTGATCGAGATGCGTGTGATAATCCTCTTCATCAACTTGGCCTGCGGTGGTTGCAAGCGCGGTTTTTTGCGCCACTCGCGGAGCCAACTGAGATCGGCGGGCGTGGCGGCTTCACCCAAGCCCTCCAGCATTTCCTGATAGTTCGCGTAAGAAACCACCACGGCCACTGGACGACCTTTTTTGTCAATCTCGACGGGTTCCCGGTGCACCATCTCAAGCACTTGGCACGCTCATCGCCTCATCCGCCACCACGAATCCCAGCCATGCCCGCAGTGCCGGCGGCCTTTGATCGAGCAACTTTTCAAACGCCGCAAGCTCCGCCTCGATACCCTCCGGCGTGGGACTCGTCCCGCGGGTCACTCGCTTCAACAAGAATTCATACCAACCCTCCAGTCGGGATTGTCCAAGTGCTGCTTGGCCCAGACTTCGAAATCCTCATTCCTCGGAATGTCGATCATGTCCATCATGCTTTGCGCAAGGGCACTCACCTTATGTTCATGCGTATCGATTTTCGCCCCCTTCATCCAGCGCTTCACGACCTCCAGATCCTTTTCTTCACCGGTGGAGAGGAGGAAAATGACCATCCCCATTTCGGTCGATCCTGTTTTACGATAAAATCTGCTAGATTTCTAACGATCTTGTCGGACTTCGGGCAGTTCACCGGCCACGTCTTGCTGTAGCTGCCCATCACCGGGATGTTCACCGTGACATCACCGGCCCCTTGGATTTTCAGGACGACTTTCCCATCCTTAGCCTCGGCCTCGGTGACGATATCTCCCAGAATGATGCGTGGATCGATTTCCTTGAGCACCTTGCCATTGATGCTTTCGATGATCTGGCCTTTCTGAAGCTTGCCGGTCGCCTCGGCGGGAGAGCCTTTCTCCACGTTGTTGATCTGCATGGTCATGCCCGGGCGGATCAGGGTGATGCCGAACGCCTCGTAAAGCCCAGGCGTGGGGCAAGCAAGCTGGGCGATCCGTGCATGGACCTTGCCTGTGATTTTGACCTCACGCCCCGGAGTGTTGCGAGGCTTGCGTGCGAGGGCAGAGATTGAGGATTGCCACCGCCGGGTTGGCAGCAACGGATGCACGCCCATGCCGTGCTCCGGCATCGCTTCAATCGCCTCATTCCAGGGTTTCCTCGACGGGCTCGCATCCGGGCAACCCGGCGTGGAGTTCACGCAACTCGGCCTGGCAGAGGTCGGCGAGTTGATGCCGGGTCTTGGTGGGACCGGTGACGGTGATGGTCAATTGGCCCTGCCGTGGTTCCATCCGGATCAAGGCCCGGGCACCCTTGCGGGACAGGATCACTCCGTGACACCACTGCAGTTTTTGTTCCCGCAATTCCTCGATGAAATCGAAACGCCGCACGATGATCCGCGCCAGCAGATCCTCCGGCACGGTCTGATAGGTATAACGCAGCCGGATGGCATTCGCCTCTTCCCGGAAATCCACCAGACCTCCGGGTTCCTGAACCGGTTGCGTGGGGGGCAGCAGCCAGACGCCGCTGCCGGCGACGGCAAGCCCGAAACGCTCAAGCACCTTCATCAAAAAGGCGCGCCCGGCCTCGCCACTTTCCGTTAGTAGCACCCTATCCACATCGGCCTGTTTGAGGATGCCCGCCTGGTTTTCCGCGCGGTGGAGAAGCGGATAGAGATATTTTACCAGCCACCCGGACTCCATCAGTCCCGAATCATCCGGATCGTGCAGCGTGATTCCCAGATGGCGCAGGATCTCTGACAGATATTCCTGTTGTCCTGCGTCCTTCACGCCGTGTTCGAGACACCGCTCCCGGAACGCGGATTCCGTCAGGTGCTTTTCGGAAGCAAGGGCGCGGCGCACCTTGTCCCAAGCTTCGGGAAACGGCTCGCGCACCCAGGGCATGCGCTCCAACTCCCGGGAAATCGCGGCTTTCAGGGCGGGGATGCCTTTTTTCACCTTGCAGTCCATTTCCACAAATCCGCGGACGAAGGGAAACCGTTCCCGCAGTGCGATGCGGTCCACTTCCGGGCGGCGACCGGGGACGTTCCATTGGTTCATCGCCACGATCACCGCCGGTCCTTGTCCGTGGGAATCCGTCCCGTGCGCTTCGACCATGCGCAGCCAGTATTCCGCGTCGTCGCGTTCGTGGTGGTCACGGCCGCTGAGAACCAACAGATAGAGGTTACGCGGACTGAAGAAAAACGGATGCAGGGCGTGGGTGACCGGTTGGCCGGAAAAGTCCCAGACATGGACCGTGACCGGTTCCTCGCCGGTTCCTTCCAGCGTCCAATCGCACAACGCGACGCCCGGCGTGCTGGTTTCCCCTTCACGGTATGGTAGATCGCGCAAGGCGCGCACGATGGTGGATTTGCCCGCGCCACGGGTTCCTAGCAGGATCAACTTCACTTCGTTGAGCGGGCGGGTGGCTCCCGACTGCCTGCCGAAATAGAAGTCGAGAATCGATTTCGCCGAGGCATGTTTGGAGTCCGGGAGCCTTCGCGGGTCGGGTCCAAGGATGAGCGGGGAGAGTCGCAGCGCCGGATTGTCGTGGAGAAACAAGTGGTTGAGGTTTTCCAGATCCTTGAGGGTTTCCGGAAGCGAGGTCAGCGGATTGCCGGCCAGGTCCAGTTCGGATAGGTTTTCGAGTTGGCCGAGCTCCGCCGGCAGCGCTGCCAGATCCGTGTCGGATGCTTTGAGCACGGTCAGCTTCGCGAGTCGGCCGATCTCCGGCGGGAGGGATTCCAGCGGGTTGTGCGAGAGATCGAGCACCGTGAGCGTGGTGAGTCGGCCGATTTCAGGTGCCAGGGTTTTCAGGCGGTTGTGCGAGAGGTCGAGTCGCGTGAGTTTTGCGAGTTGGGCGAGCTCGGGTGGAAAAGTGGCCAGCGCGTTGTGGGAGAGGCCCAACCGGGTCAGGCTGGAAAGCTGGCAGATCTCCTGCGGCAGGTTTTCCAGACGGTTGTGATCGAGGTAGAGCCGGGTAAGTCCGGCGAGCCTGCCGATCTCTGCGGGGAGTTCGCGCAGCGGCGTGTGGGTGATGTCGAGGCGAGTGAGTTTGGTGAATTGGCCGATCGCCGGCGGGAGCTGGGCGAGCGGGTTGTTTGAGAGGTTGAGTCGGGCAAGATCGGTGAATAGGGAGAGTTCGGGCGGCAGGGTTTCCAGGCGGTTGTCGGCGAGATTCAACTCCGTCAATGGCGGCAGGTGGGCAATCTTTGGCGGGAGGCTTCGCAGTCGGAGACCGCTCAAGTCGAGCACGCTGCGGCGACGGCGGATGCAGTCGGTAATGCGTTCCATGGCCTCGTCGATCGACTCTTGCTCCGCTGGCTGGCTTTCAGGCTTCTGCATTTCGGGAAGTATGGAAGCCCACTTGCGATTGGCAAGGGCCGGCTGATGAGGTGGTCGCCGCCGTCGTCAGATTTCGCGAGACAGCTTGCCAGAACGGGGCTGTAGCGGGCAGCATCGAAACATGAAAATCCTAATGCATTCGAGGCATGCGTCCTACCGGTTAGGCCTCACAGCAGTGTTGTGTATGATAGGCGTTCTCGTTGCCGGGATGTCCGGATGTGGAAAGAAGGAGACACCTCCGGCTCATGCTCCCTTGATCCCCGAATCCGCGCCGGCGGTTGCCACAAGCTCCTCAGCAGACTGGATGTAGATGGAAACGCTGGGGCCGGGGAGGTGGGTGGCAATCGAAGGGGCGGCGGATCTGGAATGGGACGATGAGAGTCGTGTCATGCGGATCGGAGTGGGCACGGATCTCAATGGCGTGCGCTGGCCGAGGTCATTGCCGATCGCCCTTATGTGGTTGAGTTAGAAGCGCGACGGATGAGTGGCAGCGATTTTTTCTGCCGCCTGACTTTTCCCGTATGCACCGGGACGGAGTGTGTGTCCTTGATCGTCGGCGGCTGGGGCGGGAGTGTGGTCGTCGGTGATGGCATTCATGCGAGCCAAACAGAGACGAAACGGGGTGCTTTGTTTAGGATATCCTCAGGATCAAACCATTAAAGGAGACCTTTCGCCGAAAAGATAATGCCGTGCTTTTTCAGATTTCCGGCGGGTTGTGTCTTGACAAGACCTGGTCGATCCCGCATCTAGAGCGCCCCGAAGAAACTGCGGAACCAACCAAACCAACCAAAAATCATCGCATGCGTGGAGTGACTATGAAGAAAGGCGAGCCCGTTGACCGGGCTCTCAAGCGCCTCAAGACAAAGCTGGATTCCGAGGGCATCCTCGAGGAAATGCGCCGCCGCCGCGCGTTTGAGACCCCCACCGAGCGCAAGCAACGCAAGCTGCGTTCCGCTTCCAAGCGCAACAAGATCCGCTGGCGCTACACCAGCGGTCCTGTAGCCGTCAGCGCTGATTCCGCCGAGTAATTTTCCCAGGTTCCGCAAACCAGGGTCAGAAACGGGTGCCAAACGGCATCCGTTTTTTTGTGCCGATTTTAATTTCCCCGGCAAAGCCGCCGCGTGATGCTCGCGGCGATGATGGAACGTGAATTTCTCGGATGGGACCGGCCGTTTTTGACGCAGGCGGTGGCGTGGCTGTTGGAGCGCCGCGACGAGCTGCCGGGCATGCTGGTGGTGGTGCCCACGGCGCAAAGCGGACGCCGCTTGCGCGAGGCGCTGGCCGAGTCGGCGGGCGCGCTGCTTGCACCCAAGGTGGTGACGCCGGGGTCGTTTTTACAATCGCGGGATGCTGATGCGGCGGCCGACTGGGTCGAGCGCGTCGCGTGGGTGGAGGTTTTGGAAAACGTGGCGGATTGGTCGGAATACGAGGCGCTGTTTCCCGAGCCGCCGGGCGAGGGCACGAACTGGGCGGGCGGGCTGGCGCAGGAAATGATCCGGCTGCGGCACGCGTTGCAGGAAAACGGGCTGCTTCTATCAACCGCGGCGCGGAAGCTCGGCGAAACGGTGGAGGCGGAGCGCTGGGAGGCGCTCGGCAGACTGGAGAGCGGGGTGGAGCGGAAGCTGCAATCGTGGGGGATGAAAAGCCGCAGCCGAGTGCTTGCAGAGGGTTTGCAAATGCCCGCCGGAACTTCCCGGATCGTGCTCGCCGGGGTGGCGGAAATGCCGCCGCTGGTCGAGCGGGCGTGGCTTGCCTGGGAGGGAACGGTGACGGTTCTCATCGGCGCGCCGGAACACGAGGCCGCGCAATTTTCAAAAACCGGTAGGCCGCTGCCAAGCTGGGCGCAACGCCCGCTGCCGTGGCCGGATGGCTCGGTGCAAGTGGTGGCGGACCCGCGGCAGCAGGCGGCGGAGGCGCTGCGGACGATCGGGGAATCGAAGACTCCCTCCGACGAAGTCGCGCTGGGATCAGCGGATAGCGAGGTCGGCGACGAGCTGGCGCGCGCGTTCACCCGCGAAGGTTGGCCGGCGTTTCATCCGGCGGCGGCGGTGGTGACCCGCGGGCTTGCGCGCTGGTTCAAGATTTGGTGCCAGTGGCTGGCGGACCCGACGCTGGCAACGCTGGCGGATCTTCTATCACTTCCGGAAACGGGAATTCTGGTCGCAGGCAAGCGGGCGCAAAAGGCGAAGCGCCTGGCCGAGCTGCGCGATCGCTGGATGGTCGTGCGGACGGAGGACCTGCAACGGCGGATCGTTGCAGAAAATTTCCGCAGCGAGTGGGACAAGGAATCCGCGGAGGAACTTTGCAAGGCCGCCGAGTCTCTCGAAAGCTGGCGCGCGGGATTTCTGGGAGAAAATTTCAGCGGGGCGATGGACCGGCTACTAGGAGTCATCGGCCGCACCGGCCCGGTGACGGAAGAGGCGTCTCAAGCCATGGCCGACTGGATCGCCGAAGCCGCGCCGCTGATGGGCCGGGTGAAGCGCGGGGCGGGATTCTGGATTGAGCTGATGCTTTCCGAAATGCCCTCCCCCGCCCCGTTGCCGCCGGCGGGCCGGGTGATCGACGTGCAGGGCTGGCTGGAGCTTTTTCACGAACCGGGCCGCCATCTCGTGCTGTGCGGGATGAACGACGGCAAGATCCCCGCGCGCAGCGGCGGCGAGCCGTGGCTGAGCGAGGCGAGCAGGGAAATGCTCGGCCTGATCAAGGACGCCGACCGCGCGGCGCGGGACGCTTATTTATACAAGGCGATGCTCGAAGCCCGCCGCGATGGCGGGCGGGTGGACGTGATCTGCGGGAAATCGGGAGCCGGCGGCGAGTCGCTGTTGCCGTCGCGCCTATTGTTAGCCAGCGAACGCGACGAGCTGCCGGAGCGGGTGAAGACGCTTTTCAAAGAGGTCGAGCCGCCGGAAGCCGGCCTGCGCTGGCATGCGGATTGGCAATGGAAACCGCGCGTGGTCGAGCCATCGTTGCGGTTGAACGCCTCCTCGATCGGCGACTATCTAACTTGTCCGTTCCGTTACTACCTGAAACACGCGGTGAAGATGCAGGGCTCGGAAGCGGGCCGCGGCGAGTGGAATGCCCGCGACTTCGGCAATGCGGCGCACGAGGTGCTCGAACGCTGGGGCCGCGATACCGAGGCGAGGGAGTTCGAGAAACCCGAAGCCATCCACGCCTGGCTCTCCGCCGAGCTCGACCGCGTGGTCGCCGAGTGGTTCGGCAAGCGCGTGCCGCTGGCCGTCCGCATCCAGACCGAGGCGCTGCGCAACCGCTTGCTGTGGCTGTCACGCGTCCAGGCGAACATCCGCGCGGACGGCTGGCAGGTCATCGACGTGGAGCACAAGTTCGAGCTGCCAGTCGGCGAGGCGATGATCGTCGCCAAGATCGACCGGATCGACCGCCACCGCGAGACCGGCAGGCTGCGGGTGCTCGATTACAAGACGGGGAAAATGGACGGGGTGGACAAGGCGCACCGGAAGAAGCTCAATACTAACAGCAAGATCCCGCGCCACCTGACTCTGGAATGCCCGGCGGTATATGCCGGCGAGGACAAGGGCAAATCCGCGAATTTCCTCTGGCACAACCTACAGCTCCCGCTCTACGCGGCGGCCTTGGTGGCGCGCGGGGAGCCGATGCCCGCGCCCTGTTATTTCATGCTGCGCTCCACCGAGGCGAACGTCGCGATCCACGAGTGGTCGGATTTCGAAACGGCCGATCTCGAAGCCGCGCAAGCTTGCGCCGAGTGGGTGGCGGGCCGGATCGCCAGCGGCGTCTTCTGGCCGCCCGCAGAAAAAGTGACTTACGACGACTATGAAATCCTCGCGGCGGGACGGGCGTTTGAAGATATGTTTCCGGTGCGCTGACCGCCGGATGTCACGAGAAAAACAGCCGCTCAACCACCCATGCGATCCCTGCTAGGGCGACGAATGCCGAGCCGATGATTTGCACCTGCCGCGACCATTTCCTCAGCGGCCAGAGCACGAGGAACGCGGCGCACAGCACGGTGATCTGGGCCAGCTCGACGCCGACGTTGAATCCTAACAACAGCCCGGTGAGCTGGTCGCGGGGAATGCCGCCGAGCTTTTCGGCGAGCACGCTGGCGAAGCCGAGTCCGTGCAGCAGGCCGAAGCAGAAGACGAGGATCAGCCGCTGCCTGCCGAGCTTGCGGGTGAGCAGGTTTTCAATCCCGACCCAGGCGATGCTGACGGCGATGAGGACTTCCACCAGTTTCCCCGGGAAGTGCACGAGGCCGAAAATCGATAGAGCCAGCGTGATCGAGTGCGCGAGCGTGAACAGCAGCGACTGCCCCATCAGCGGCTTCCACTTGGGCAGCAGCAGGAAAAGCCCGAGGATGAAGAGCATGTGATCGAGCCCGAGTGGCAGGACATGGTGAAATCCCGACTGCACCCAGCCGCCGGTGACCGGCTTCTCGACGGGCGCGAATTTCCCGGAAGCCGTCTGTTTGAGAAGCATGAGATTTCCGCCGGGCAGAGTGCTGACGATCTTCGCGTCGTCGCCTTCCTCGGTAAGAATAATGAGTTCGGTCTCCTGCTCCCCGGCCCAATGCACTCGCAGCTCCCCGGCCCCGGGAAGCGCGTCGATGATCAGCCTGACAGAAATCAGGGCGATGTCGCCGGCTTCGGGCGGCAGGTCGAACGGCTCCTTTTCAAAATCCGGGAACTCGACCCGCCACGCCACCTCCTTGTCGGCGAAGGTGAAACGCAGGAGCTTCCCCAAGGTGTTTTGCGTCTCCTTGCGGATCCGCGCGAACTCCGCCGGCGAGGACTTCATCACCGCGGCGCGGCTGAGCGGCAGACCGCCCGGCACGCCGCGCGTTTCGGGCAGCATGTAGGCGATGTCCATCTCGCCGAGCAGCCGCCACTGGGCGGCGAGCCCTTGAAACTCCAGCTCCACGGTGGCCACTTGGTGCGCGTGAAGCGATTGCGGAAAATTCAGGAAAAACAACAGACAGGCGAATAATCGGGCGAATTTCATGCGGCAAGAAACGTGCGGCTACGCTTACGGGGAAGTCGGGATTTTGACCACCACGAAGCGCGGAAGCCTGATTTCACGAAGGCACCATTTACAAAGCCAGCAACTGGACCCCCTAGATTCAGCAAGGGCTTTGCACGCCACAAGAGCGAATTCTACACCGACGAGAAAAAACCGAAGAAATACTGGATCTATCCGCTTCACAAAAACTCCCGGCAACTGCTTTCCAGCCCCTCGCCCCTGCCTGAAATATTTCAAAAGGGAACCTGCGAGGGAGTCGCCGGAGCGCGCTGCGCCCTGCCCTGCAAGCACCTCCGCAGCCTCTCGGACGCCTTTTACAACATTCCCGACCACCGCAGCCCGATGTCGAGACGCTATTCCAAAATCGGAATGTTCGGTCTCACCGCCCACGGCCTGTTAGTCGGTTCACCTGTTTGGCACCTCGCACGAGTATGGCCGCAAAACCGCCGCTCAAATCAGCAAGCTGATCCGCGAACACTGGAGTGTGGAAAACCTCAACCATTGGAAGCGGGACGCCAGCTACTGGCGAGAGGACCGGGCCCCGAAAAGAAATCCAAATGGGGCCAAAAACCTGGCATTGCTAAGGAACGCCCTGGATGAAATGCGGATCGCCCTGCGCCTCCGCGATTTCTGATGGGGGAAATCCGGCTTGGCGGTTGGAAACCGCCGCCACGTTCAGCGCCGGCGCGTCTGCTCTTCGATGAAGATTTCTGCCAGACGGAAACAGCGGCGGGAAAGGTCCTTCGCGTCGTTGTCGCCGATGAGCGCGACGCCTTCCTCGCTGACCTCGGCCAGATAGATTTTCCACGCCATCTTGGTCAGCAACTCAAGATCGATTTTCGGGCGCGGCGGCTGATGGGCTTGAGGACGCGGGCGCGGCTCTTGATCGGGCGCGGCGGACTTCGGCTCCGGCGCGGCGGCGGATTGGGACTCCTCGCCCGACGGCTCGCCGGCATTCTGCGGTCCGTTCGCCTGGCCCTTGCCCTTGCGCCGACGACGCTTCCGCTTGGCGGATTCCGTCATCTGGGACGGACTGCCGCCACCGGACTCCGCTTCGTTTTCCGGCCAATCGTCGCCAGCCGGTGCGGATGCTTCGATCGCCTCCTCACGCTTTGGAGCGGATGGAAATGGAATGCTGACCACCTCCTGCACGGAGTCTGCCGCCGCGGATTTCACGGTGCCAGCTTTCTTGGCGACCTTCTTCGGGCGGGGAGTGGAAATCCGGCGGACACGCGGCGCGTTTCCGGCAGTGGGATCAGGAGAATTTTCAGGGGAATTGGTGATTTCTTCGCTCATGTTGCTGGGAGAAAGAAGCCCGCCGGAACGACATGCGTCGAGAACATTCAGGCTTCAGGACCTCCAATAATGAAGCGAAACGCATCCTGCGAGATGGCGATCGTTAAAGAACCATTCCAAGACGGTCAGGGCCGATGATGGAACAACGATTGGCCACTGCCGTTCCTTCGACGAATCAGAAGTTCTTGATGTCGTCGCGGTTGGTGGGGTCCGACGGCGTTGCAGGCTTGGTTTTTCCGTCCTTGCCCATCGACCAAAGATCGAAGTCAGGGTTTTGAGTGGAGGTATTTGGAGCTGCAGTTCCAGCGGTGTCATTGGAAACACCCGTGGCCGTGCGATAGCAGTATTGATTACCCCAAGGGTCTACGATCACAGTGCTTGATCCTACTGGCTTGGTTGTCCAACCCTGCTTGCTGGTCACAGGATCAAGATCGGACAAATAGATTTTCTGATCGTCATCACTTCCAACCCCCGCGGCGTCGTTATCCGAGTCCCAGTACAGGTAATTAAACAGGATCGAGGACGTGCCCGTGCCATTCGGCGCGCTGGCAGTGGATTTGTCCGCGGTCGGCGGATAAGTTCCCATATCCAGCTTGTATTCCTCAATCGCTTTGGAGAGCAGGGCGATCTGGACACGGGCTTTTTCCTTCGCCTGCCTCTCGGTGACGAAGCCCATGCCGCCGATGACGAGGCCGGCGAGGATGACAATGATGGTGATGACCGCCATCAACTCGATGAGCGTGAAGGCCGCCTTGCCGATGCGCTGGGTGATTTTCATGATCCTTGGATTTTGAGTCTGAATGCAATGGCCGCCAGCGGATTACTGGTTGCCCATCGTCGAGATCATCTTAATCAGCGGCAGGAACAATGCGAATACGACCGCGCCGACGATGAGGGCGAGGATGACGATCATGATCGGCTCGAGGATCGAGGTGAGCGCGGTGACGGCGTTATCGACTTCGTCGTCATAGACGTCCGCGACCTTGAGGAGCATCTCGGGGAGTTGTCCGGTTTCCTCGCCGACGTCCACCATGGAGATGACCATGTTCGGGAACACGCCGGACGCTTGGAGCGGGGTGACAATGGTTTCACCTTCCTTGACGGCTTCGTGGACCTTTTCGATGGCCTGGGAAATGACGACATTGCCGGCGGTGTCGCGGGTGATATTGAGCGCCTGGAGGATGGGAACGCCGGAGGTGACGAGCGTGCCGAGCGTGCGGGAGAACCGGGACACCGCGCTCTTGCGCTGGATGTCGCCGAGGACGGGCATTTTCAGCTTCAGGTTGTCGATCACCACGCGGCCGCCGGTGGTGCGGCCCCAGATATTGAAGAGGAAGACGCCGATGCCGAACATGATGAAGACGAAAACCACGTTGGGCACGAAGAGCGGTCGGGCGAGGAAGAACTCCGACATGCCGAAGACGATCTTGGAAATGAGCGGCAGTTCGGAATCCGTGTTGGAGAACATTTCCTTGAACTTCGGCACGATGAAAATCATCAGGAAGACTAGGATGGCGACGGCGATGAACATGACGATCACCGGATAGACCATGGCGGAGACGATCTTGTTCTTCAGCTTCTGGGCCTTTTCCTGATACTCGGCAAGACGGTTGAGGACGATTTCAAGGACACCGCCGAGTTCGCCGGCCTTGACCATGTTGACGTAGAGCTTGTTGAAAATTTTCGGGTGCTGGGCGAGCGACTCGGAGAAGGTGGATCCGCCCTGGACGTTTTCCGCGAGCGCGCTGACGGTGGCCTTGAGCACGGGATTGGGCTCTTGTTTTTCAAGAACGGTGAGGCTGCGGAGCAGCGGCAGGCCGGAATCGATGAGCGTGGCGAGCTGGCGGGTGAAAATCATCAGGCTCTTCGGCTTGATGCTGCCGCCGACGTGGCCCTTGCCGGACGGCTTGGCTGCGGATTTTCCCTTTGCTTTGACCGGAGCGCTTTTGGCTTTACCCTTGGTCTTTCCCTCTTCGGTGATTTGAGTCGGGTAGAGTCCTTTGGCGCGAAGCTGTTGGATGGCTTCGGCCTCGGTGGCGGCAGACAAGGTGCCGGTGGTCTGTTCACCTTTTGGATCAAGCGCGGAGTATTGAAAGTTAGCCATAGGGATGGGGTTTTTTGTGGGTTAAGTGGAGCGGTGTAAAGGAAGTAAATGAGAGATGTGGAAATTGCCGGTATTAAATCACCCAAGTGATGCGGAAAACTCAGGTGTATTTCAGCACTTCTTCGATGGTGGTGGTTCCGAGGTAAATGTTGCGCAAACCGTCCTCGCGAAGGGTGTTCATCCCGAGTTCGACGGCCTTCTGTTTGAGCACCACGGAGGGAGCTCGTGCGGTGATGAGCTCGCGAATGGGATCAGTGACGTTGAGCAGCTCGTAGAGACCACGGCGTCCGCGGTAGCCGGATTGGCCGCAGGCGGCGCAACCGGCACCGGTGAAGAACTGCTTGTCGCCGAGCTCATGCGCGGAGATGCCAAGCTGGTTGAGGATGGCCTCATTAGGCTCGTAAGGGCTTTTGCATTCTTTGCAGATGGTCCGGACAAGACGCTGGGCGAGGATACCTTCGAGCGAGGCGGAGACGAGGAACGGCTCGCAGCCCATGTCCACAAGACGGGTGATCGCGCCGGGAGCGTCGTTGGTGTGAAGGGTGGAGAGCACGAGGTGACCGGTGAGCGCGGCCTGGATACCGATGGTCGCGGTTTCCTTGTCGCGCATTTCCCCGATCATGATCCGGTCCGGGTCCTGCCGGAGGAAGGCGCGGAGCACGCGCGGGAAATCAAGGCCGATGGCTTCGTTGATGGGGATCTGGATGATGCCGTCGATGTCATACTCGACCGGGTCCTCCGCAGTGAGGAGTTTGGCGTCGATGGTGTTGATCCGGCGGAGCGCGGCGTAGAGCGTGGTGGTCTTGCCCGCACCGGTGGGACCGGTGACGATGAAAATACCGTTAGGCTTCTCGATCGTGTCGGTGATATAGTTGTAAATGTGGTCGGTGAGGCCGAGATTTTCGAGCGAGAGGTTGATGGACGAGCGGTCGAGCACCCGCAGCACGATTGACTCGCCGTGGTGGGTGGGCAGCGAGGAAACCCGCATGTCCACTTGTTTTTCCCCGAACTGTTTGACGATCCGGCCGTCCTGGGGGACCCGCCGCTCGGCGATGTTCATGTTGGACATGACCTTGACGCGCGAAATGATCGGCCCGGCGAGATGGATCGGCGGCGGGGCCATTTCGTAAAGCGCGCCGTCCACCCGGTAGCGGATCTTGAAGTCCTTTTCGAAGGGCTCGAAATGGATGTCGGAGGCCTTCTCCTTGATCGCCTGATAGAGAACGAGATCGACGTAACGGATGATGGGCGCGGAGTTCGCCTCGGATTCCAGATCTGCGGCGCTCACGCTTGCGGCGGTGGCGTCAAGCTGGCTGAGGATATCCTCCATCGCCTTGCCTTCGCCGCCGTAGCAATCGTTGATCTTGGCCTCCACCAGGTAATCCGGCGCGACGACGACGTGGATTTCGCGGCCGAGGGCGAATCGCAGGTCTTCGGGCGTCTGCGGGTTCAGCGGATCGACCAGCGCGACGTAGAGTCCGGTCTCGTCGAAGCTAACGGGCAACGCGCCGTGCAGGCGGGCCGTGCCGGCGGGCACGAGCGCGAGGAGCGCCTCGGGCGGGGTCCAGTCGCGGAGATCGACCATGCTGGTGCCCAGCTCGGAGGCCACGACCGGCCAGACATCGTCGCGATTCTGGATGACTTGGAAATCTGCCAGAATCTCGGCGATTTCTTTGCCGCTATGGCCGACTTCCGCGAGGATATCCTGGGCGAGCGCTTGGTCGATGAGACCGCGCGATTGAAAAAGTTCGATGATCTGTTGGTTGTCCATGGGACTGGTATGCGAAAGGGTTTTTGAAAAGAATGATCAGTCGGCGTCCGACATGGTGGCGTGCACCACCTCGCTGCCGGAGGTGAGACCGGAGAGCACCTTGCGGATACCGTCCTCACGGAGGGTGCGCATTCCGAGCTCGCGGGCCCGGCGGCGGAGCTGGGTGGTGGTGAGGCCGGTGTTGATCATGGTGCGGACTTCGTCGTCGATGAGGAAGGTTTCGAAAATCCCCATCCGGCCCTTGTAGCCATTGCCGCGGCATTTCTCGCAGCCGACCGGGCCGAAGATGGTGGCTTCCGTCATCCGCGACGAGTCGAGGGAAAGCGCGCGCATTTCCTTGTCGGTGAGCTGGGCCGGAGCCTTGCAAAGCGGGCAGAGTTTCCGCACCAGGCGCTGGGCGAGGACGGCGCGGACGGCCGAGGCGATGAGGAACGGCTTCACCCCGATGTCCGCGAGACGGGCGACGGCGGAGGGCGCGTCGTTAGTGTGCAGGGTGGAGAAAACCAAGTGCCCGGTGAGCGACGCGTTGATGGCGATGTTCGCCGTTTCCGCATCGCGGATTTCCCCGATCATGATGATGTTCGGCGCTTGTCGGAGCATGGCGCGCAGAGCGGCGGCGAAGGTCATGCCGATGTCGGTCTTGACCATGACCTGGTTGATGCCGGGAAGCTCGTACTCAACCGGGTCTTCCACGGTGATGATCTTTTTGTCCGGCTTGTTGATGACGTTGAGGCAGGCGTAAAGCGTGGTGGTTTTTCCCGAACCGGTGGGTCCGGTGACCAGGAGAATTCCGTCGGGAAGGCCGAGAAGTCCCTCGAAAACCTGCTGGTCATCTGAGAAAAAGCCGAGCTCGGGGAGACCGAGCAGCAGCGCGGTTTTGTCCAGAATCCGCATGACGATGGACTCGCCGTGATTGGAAGGGACCGAGGAAACCCGGAGATCGACCTCCTTATCGCCCATTTTCAGCTGAATCCGGCCGTCCTGTGGCAGGCGCTTTTCCGCGATCGACATGGTGCCGCTCATCACTTTCAAACGGGCGATGATGGCGGGGAGAAGTTTCTTCGGATGGGTGTCGACGTGGACGAGCTTGCCATCGAGACGGTAACGAACCCGGACCGAGGTTTCTAGCGGCTCGATGTGGATATCCGATGCCCGCAGGCGGAACGCCTCGGTCAGCAACTGCATCACCAAGCGGATGATCGGCGCATCGCCGCCGCTGGGCCCGGCCTCGGCATCGCCGCCGGTCACCGAGTATTCGGATGCGGCCGTGGCCGCGGCCTCGCCGGTATGATAGAACTGCCGGAGATGCTCCTGAATGTCCTGCGGCGTGACGCAAACCAGATTGAGCTCGCGGCCGATGACGTGCGGCAAGCTGTCGAGCGATTCGAAATCCAGCGGATCGGCAAGCGCGATGGTCAGGACCAGCCCCTCGTCCTGCACTGGGATGACCCGGTAGCGCTTAGCGATTTCGTCCGAGATGGATTCCGTGATACCCGGATCGAACGTCACATCGGAAAGGCGGATGAACGGTATGCCGGCATTGACCGCCAGAGTCTTGGCGACATCCTCCTGACTGAGCGAAGTATGCGCGAGGAGGTGCTCAACGATGGTCTCGCCCCCGGAGAGAGCGTTTCGGGCGCGAGTGACTTCATCGGCGCTCACCATTCCCGCTTCGGCAAGCAATTCTGCGAGATAATCTTCGTTGGAAAACACTGGGCTCTGAGTCCTTGGATTTGAATTTTTGAAATGAGCAATTCGGACCGGAGTCCCTTGCTGCGTCTTCCGCAGACTGTCCAAGCTCCCCCGCCGTTGTCAACCAGCCACATCGCAAGAAACCGCAATTTCCGGCATCGAAAAAGTTTATCGGCAAATCATACCCACAATGTAGTCACCATGACTATTCATCCGCCCCAAGCCCACTTCCCCCGCAGCTACAATTTGACGGCCAGACGCGTTTGCCGGGTCAGCGGAAACTCCTGGGAGACCCGGGCATGGGACCGGCGATGAATCCCTACCAGCATCCCGACCGCCGCCAGGCTGAAAACCAAACTGGTGCCGCCGTAACTCACAAACGGCAACGGCAGCCCATCGTTCGGCAGCATCGCGGTGGTGACGGCGATGTTCTGCATCGCCGGAACCACGATCACGCAGGTCAGCCCCAGGGCGACGCAGCGGTTGAAAACATTGTTCGCCTGCAGCGCGATTCCGCAACCGCCGACGGCGATCAAAACGTAGCAAAGAACCACCCCAAGCGTGAACGGCAAACCCAACTCTTCGCCCACGACCGGGAAAATGAAATCGATGTGCGCAAACGTCAAAGTCCCGAATTTTTCCACCCCATTGCCGAGACCGACGCCCCACGGACCGCCATTTCCGAGGGCAAGCAGGGCGCGCCACTGCTGCATCCCCTTGTCCAGCTGATGGACCGGATTTTCCAAATCCAGCCACGCGTCAATCCGGGCCCGCCGGACGACGTCATTCATCACGTAATAAGTCGCCCCGGAAATCGCAACCAGCGCCGTCGGCAGTGCGTATAGCAGCCGGGTCCCCACGCAAAACATCATCGCCCCGACTGCGGCCGATAGCGACAGCGCCGTGCCCACATCCGTCTCTCCGGCGATCAAAATGATCGGGATGCCTGCGATAATTCCGGGCATGACAAACCCACGCCAAAACGTATGCACCTCCGTTTGCCAACGTGCGAACCAAGCCGCCAAGGCGATCACGATCACGATTTTCGCCGCTTCGGACGGCTGGAACTGCCCGATCAGCGGCACCTTGATCCACCTGTTGGACCCGAGCTGCGGGTCGGCGATGCCGGGCACGAAGCAACAAACCAGCAACACGCAGGCACCGCCGAGTATCCATGGCGAGAATTTGCGGAACCATTCCAAGGGGAGCCTCGCCGCAAAAACCGCGGCCACCAGCCCGACCCCAACCATGATCGACTGGCGTTGCAGGAAATGATAGTGCCCGAATCCCCTCACCCACGCGCCCGTGCTCGTCAGCATGATCAGCCCGAGCACGACCAGCGAGGCCACCGCGGCGCAAAGGATGATAGAACAATGGCGGGTCATCGGGAAAAACAATTACTGGGGAATCACGAGGCTCATACCGCCCCGGAGTTTGCGCGCGTCGCTGAGGCCGTTCGCTTTCATCAGCGCATCCTGATTCACTTTGAAACGGTTGGCAATGCGCCAGACGCTGTCGCCGTTCTGCACGACGTAGGTCTTGCCGGAGGCCGCGGCCGGCGTGCTTGCGGACTGGGCGCCCCGCGAAATGTTAGGACGGACCAGCTGCGCGCGCGGCGCGCCGCTCACATTCACCGGCACCGCGTCCACCAACCCGTGGTCAGGGGCCACCGCGGATTGATTCCGGAGCGCGGTGACTTCCGGAGGATCCACGGCGACAATACGCTTCGGCGGAATCTTGAGAATCAAGCCCGGCCCGATATCGACGTGGTTGTTGATCAGCCGCAGTTCGCTCTCATCCACGGCCTCCGCCGCCGCGATGCGGGCGTAGTTGTCACCCGCCCTAACGATGTATGGCTTCTCGCCCGATGACAGGCGGGGAAGATCGGCGCGACGCGGCGCAGGTGCCGCGGCGGCGATCGTGGGAGCGGCTTCAACCTTCCCGGTCTTCGCCGTTTGAGGCTCAGCAGGCGTCCGACCGTCGAGAAATTTCTGGTGCACGAAAATCAGCCCGATCGCCACGATGTGGATCAGGAAAATAATCGTCAGCGCGCGCGAAATTTTCGAACTGCTGTCATCCGCGTCCGTGTCCGCGGTCGCTGCCGCCGCGACACGTTGTTTGCGGTTGCTGGTGACGGCGCTCAGGCGCTTAAAAATTCCTTTCGGCACGGGACGGCGTTTGACGGGGAGTGTTTGGGGTTTCATGAGATTTATCGGAGTTGATGGACGAGATCGCGGAAGGCGTTTCCACGTTGTTCGTAGCCGGTGAATTGATCGAACGACGAAGTTCCCGGTGAGAGTAAAACGGTCGAGCCGCGCGGCGCAAGGCTGCGTGCAGTCGCCACGGCGGCGGACAAATCCGATACCGATTCACAAGCGACGGCCTGCGAGAAAAGGGCTGCCAGCGGGCGGGCGATCTGGCCGAACGTGACGACGGCGAGCGCCTTTTCCGTCAGCAGCGGGACCACCGAAGTGTAATCCAGCCCCTTCTCTTTTCCGCCGGCGATGAGCACCACCGGCCGGGTTTGCGAGCGCAACGCGCTCTCCAGCGCGTGCAGATTCGTCGCCTTCGAATCGTTCAAATACTCGACTCCATCGAGCGTGCGGATGAGTTCGCAGCGGTGCGGCGGCGGTGCATAGCCATGCAGCGCCTCACGCATGCTGAGCACGGAAATGCCGAGCGCTTGGCAAGCTGCTAGGGCGGCCATCGTGTTCTCCGCGTTGTGAAGTCCGCGCAGGCCGGAGTCGCGCTCCATGTCGAGCCAGGTTTCGCCGCCGTGCTCGATGGTGTGCCCCTCGGAATACCAGTCCGCGTCCCGGTCCGTGGTGGAAAAAGTCACCACCTTCGCCGCCAGAGCGGGAAGATTTTCGCCAGTCCGCACCACCGCGGTATCCGCCGCCGTCTGGTTTTCAAAAATCCGCAGCTTGGCCGCGCGATAGGCCTCCACCGTCGGATAACGGTCCATGTGGTCCGGCGCGAAATTCAGCCAGATCGCGACGACCGGATGCAGCGTGCGGATCGTTTCCAACTGGAACGAACTCAGCTCCAGCGAGACCACCGCCGGCGGATTCGACTGGAGCACCACCTCAGCGAACGGCGTGCCGTAATTCCCGCAAGCCGTCCCGCCGAGCGAAGCGTGGGAAAGAATCCGCTCGACCAGCTCGGTCGTCGTCGTCTTCCCGTTCGTCCCGGTGATGCCGATGATCCGGCCTTGATAGAAACGCGCCGCCAGTTCCACCTCGCCGATCACCTCGCCCGCGCGCTTGGAATACGCCGCGACGTAAGATCCGTAGGTATCAATGCCGGGACTCACGACCAATAGGTCCGACACCAGCTCGCGACCTTCAGCTTCCGTCGCGTTCGGGTGGATTTCAACACCGGATGGCATGCCGGAAAACTTCTCCTCACCCGCGCTGTCCCAAGCGGAAACCCGCGCGCCCTCGCGCATGGCGAGCGCCGCAGCCGCGCGACCGCTGCGTCCCACGCCAAGGATGGCGACATGTTTTCCGGTGAGATCCATGGCTATGTTAGGCAATCTTGAGAAGGGCGAGACCGAAAAGAGCGAGCATGATCGAGATGATCCAGAAGCGGATGATCACCTGGTTTTCATGCCAGCCGAGAAGTTCGAAATGATGGTGGATCGGCGACATCTTGAAAATCCGCTTTTTCCGCAGTTTGAAACTGCCGACCTGGAGAATGACCGACATCGCCTCCATCACGAACACTCCGCCGATGATGACTAGCAGGAGCTCCTGTTTGGTGCAAATCGCCGCCGTGCCGAGCGCGCCGCCGATCGCCAGCGAACCGGTGTCGCCCATGAAAACCTTGGCCGGATGGCAGTTGAACCACAGGAAGCCGAAGCTCGCGCCCACCAGCGCCATCAGGAAAACCGCCAACTCGCCGATGTAGCGGTTGTGCGGGATCACCAGATACTCGGTGGCCATGAAAAAGTGGCCCGCTAGATAAGCGAGGAACGCATACGACAGCGCCACGCTGATCGTGGTGCCCGTCGCCAGCCCGTCGAGCCCGTCCGTCAGATTCACCGCGTTCGAACAGCCGACGATGACGATCGCGAAAAACGGGATGATCCACCAATGGAGATCAACGATCGCGACCTTGAAGAGCGGGAAGCAAATCGCGCCGATGCCGATCGGATTCTGGCCAAGACGGTATCCTGCCAGACCGTCGGCGATCTGTTGGGGCGTCGCGCCGAAGCCGGAGATCTCCTTTTTGAAATACAGGAAGCAGGCCGCGATCAGTGCGATGACCAACTGCCAGCCGAGCTTCTTGCGGCTGCTGATGCCGTCGGATTTCTTCTCCTTCACCTTCTTGTAGTCGTCGCAGAATCCCAGCAAGCCGCAGGCCGCCATGGTGCAGACGCAGACGGCGATGAACGGATTCAACGGGCGGGCGCAGATGAGCGTGGAGATGAGCACCGAGCCGATGATGAGCACGCCGCCCATCGTCGGCGTGCCGATCTTGCCGCCGTGGAGTTCCGCAAGTTTGTGGACCTCCGCCGCCGTGCGGATCGGCTGTCCGACCTTGAGCGAAATCAAACGGCGGATCACCCGCGGGCCGAAGATCACTGATAGAATGAACGCCAGCAATCCGGCGCTCGCCGCGCGGAAAGTGATGTATTGAAACAGATTGAGAAAACGGCAGGTGATCGCCCACGAGTCGCCGCGCTCGAATGCCTGATACCAGAAATCGTAGATGGCCGGGAGCATCAGCTTCGGGGGAATGCGGCGTGCATCACGCGTTCGACGGTGGCGGTGCGACTGCCCTTGAACAGGACGACGTCACCGGGTTTCACCTCGCGGGTCAGCCACTGGGCGGCTTGGTCGAGGTCGGAAAAATGAGGCGCGTTTTCCGCCCCCTCGGCGATGCCCTCGGCGCCCTCGCCCACGGCGATCACGGTGAGGTGGCGCGCGGCGGCAAGCGCGCCGGTGCGGAAGTGGGCGGCGGAAGCGTGAGCACCGAGCTCGCCCATCCGGCCGAGGACGATGATGCGCCGCGAGCCATTGAGAACCGGCGTGTCTGCCAGGGTTTCGATGGCGGCGGCCATCGACTCCGGGTTCGCGTTGTAAGTGTCGTCGATCACCGTCGTGCCGTGATATTCATAGCGGCCTAGCCGTCCGCCCGTGAGCGAGGCGTTGGAGAGCGCGTCGGCGATTTCAGCAGGGGAAATCCCGAGCTTCCATCCGGCGGCAGCGGCTAACAACGCGTTGGTCACCATGTGGCGTCCGGGCACTTGCAGAGTGACTTCCACCGGACTCTCGCCTTCGATGACCAAGGTGAACGAAGTTCCTTCCGCTTCGAAACGGAGGTTTTCCGCCCGCACCAGGCCGCGGCCGTTGCCGACGGAGACCATGTGCGCCTTCGTCCGCTGGCGCAGATAATCGTGGAAGTCGCAGTTCGCGGGAGTGAACAATATCCCGTCCGCCGGCAGCGCGCGGGCGAGCATGCCTTTCTCCTCGGCGATCGCCTCGCAGGTTTTGAGAAACTCGATGTGCGCGGTGCCGATGTTAGTGATGATTCCGTATTTCGGGCGGGCGATCTCGCACAGCGGGGCGATCTCGCCCGGATGATTCATCCCCATTTCCCAAACGGCGGCGGTGTGCTCGGGCGTCGTCGAAAGAACCGTGAGCGGCACGCCGATGTGGTTGTTCAAATTCCCGCGGGTGGCGGAGACATCGAAGCGTTTGGATAGAACCGCAGCGGTGAAATCCTTGGTGCTGGTCTTTCCATTAGACCCGGTGATGCCCACCACCGGGATGTCGAGCTGCTTGCGCCACCAGCAGGCGAGGCGCTGCAGCGCGAGCAGCGTGTTCGGCACGACGATGACCGCCGTATTTGCCGGAGGCTCGCCTTCCCAGTGCTGGACGATGGCGACCGACGCACCGCTCTCCAGCGCCTTCGCGGCGAAGGTGTCCCCGTTGAAATGCTCACCGCGCAGCGCGAAGAACGCCGAGCCTTGCTGCAGCGTGCGCGTGTCCGTGGAGACGCCGCCGGAAATCATCACGCCACCCTCACCCGCGGCGATGGAAACGCCGAAGATGTCCGCTAGTTGTTGGGCGGAGATGGGTTTCATCGCATGTCGGAAATAGCTTGGGCTCGGTCGCGAAGCGCCTTGCTCGCGTGCTTGCGGTCGTCGAAATCAACAGTCTCGTCGGCGAACTGTTGGGTCGTTTCGTGACCCTTGCCGGCGATGAGAATGATGTCGCCGGAGAGGGAATTCTGCACCGCGAAGTCGATCGCTTCCGCGCGGTCGGGAATGCTGCGGAAGGTTTTGCCTTTGAGGCCGCTTTCGATCTCACGGATGATCGCCAGCGGATCTTCCGAGCGCGGATTGTCTGAAGTCACGACGCACGCGTCGCTGTGGCGGGCAGCGGCGGCGGCCATCAGCGGACGCTTGGTTTTATCGCGGTCGCCACCGCAACCGAAGACGGTGATGAGGCGGCGCGGGTCGAGTTCCTTGAGCGTGCGGCAGGCGTTTTCCAACGCGTCCGGCGTGTGCGCGTAGTCCACGAAAACCGTGGCTCCGCCGGCGTTGCCGACGTTTTCCATGCGGCCCGGAACCTGCGGCGCGTCCACCAGTGCAGCGACGGCGTCACGCGGGCGGATACCGCACGCGCTGGCGGCGGCGATGGTGCCTAGCAGGTTATAAACATTGAAACGCCCGATCACCGGTGCGCGGACGAGGAAGGTTTTGCCCTTCGCCGCGAGTTCGAACTCCATGCCCTTCGCGCTCTGGCGGAAGTTGTTCGCGCGGAAATCACTGTGCACGCCGAAGCCGAAGCGGATGACCGGCATCTTGCCGTCCAACGAAGCCGCGAGCTCCGCGCCGTAGGCGTCGTCGGTGTTGATCACGGCTACCGGCTTTTTCCCCAGCGGGTTCGCCGCGAGCGCGTGAAACCATTCCGCCTTTGCCGTAAAATAGGCGTCGAGCGTGCCGTGGTAGTCGAGATGATCCTGAGTTAGATTGGTGAAAACGCAGGCGTCGAACCCGATCGCCGAGACGCGTTTCTGATGGATGCCGTGCGAGGAGACCTCCATCGCCACGCCGCGGCAGCCGTTGTCGCGCATGCGGGTGAGCAAGCCGGAAAGCTCGATCGAACCCGGCGTGGTGTGTTTCGCGGTCTCCACCGTCTCCCCGTCATCGACGAGGATGGTGCCGAGTAACCCGGCGCGGTGCCACGCGGCTTTCATCACGTGATGCAGCAGGAACGCGGTGGTCGTCTTGCCGTTGGTGCCGGTGACGCCGGCGATGGCGAGGTCCTTCCATGGATGACCTGCCAGAGTCGAAGCGAGCGTGGCCACGGCGGAGCGGCTGTCAGGCACATGCAGCCAGACGGCGGGCGCGGTGTAATCGGATGGCGGCGCCGTTTCTGCTAGAATGGCGGATGCCCCCGCGGCGAGCGCGTCGTTGATGAAGCGGTGGCCGTCGGCAACCGTCCCGCGGATGGCGGCGAAGACCACTCCCGGAGCGACTTCGCGCGACGACGCGGTGATGGCATGGATGTCCGCGTCAAGCGATCCGGCGACCGTAACTCTTGATAGACTGGAAATAAGGTCGCGGAAAATCATCGGGCGGCGGCGGCAAGCGAGGGTGAAATGGGCTCGGTAGGTTGCAAATTCATGTGAGAGGCGACGCGGGTGGCGATTTTACTGAACGCCGGTGCCGCGATGGTTCCACCGTAGCGGGTCACCTTCTGGGTGCGCGGGTCATCAATGACGACGATACAGACGAACGCCGGATCCTCGGCGGGCATCATTCCGGCGAACGAAACGATGTAGCTGTTAGCGAAATAGCCGCCCTTCGGATTGTGCTTCTGCACCGTCCCCGTCTTGCCCGCCACGCGGAATCCGGGAACCGCCGCGCGGGTCGCGGTGCCACCGGGGAGAACGACTTTTTCCAGGGCCGCGCGCATCTGCGCGGCGGTCTTCGGCTTGAGTACGTCGTTGACGACTTCCGGCGGATAGTCCTCGACGACCGTCCCGTCATTGGCGATGAGCGACCTGACGATGTGCGGCTTGCGGAGCTTGCCGTCGCCACCGATGACCGAGTAGGCGCAGGCGAGTTGCAAGGGCGTCACGTTCGCAGCATACCCGAAGCAGGCGCGAGAGAAGTCCATCACATTGCCGGTGTCGCGGGCGATTCCGGCGCTTTCGCCACTGAGCTGGATTCCGGTTTTTTTGCCGAATCCATAGTTGTGGAGGTATTGGTAAAAGCGCTTCGATCCAAGCTGCCGGCCGAGGCTGAAGGTGCCGATGTTGTTGGATTTCTGAAGCACTCCTTCAAAGCTCAAAGTCCCGGCGGGGTGATCGTCCTTCAGTTCGACGCCCCCGGAGTTATAGTAGCCGTTGTGGCAGAAAACCGAGGTTTGCGGAGTCACCAGACCTTCATTCAACGCGCCGGAGGTCGCCACGATTTTGATCGTCGAGCCCGGCTCGTAAATCGCCTGGATGGCGTAGTTGTAGCCGTTAGCCGCGATGTCCTGCTTGTGGTTAAGGTCGAAATGCGGGCGGCTCGCCATGGCGAGGATTTCCCCGGTCTTCGGGTCCATCAGGACGACCGCGCCGCGGACGGATTCGAACTCGGCGAGGTTGGCGTCGAGCTCTTCCTCGACGATGGACTGGATGCCCATGTCGATGGTGAGCTTCACGTTGAGACCGGCGCGCGGCGGCTTCAAACAGCCGGAATTGCCGGGAACCACCAGCCCGCGGGCGTCACGCAGATGTTCGCGCGAGCCGTCCCGACCGGCTAGAAACGATTCCATCGAGGATTCGATGCCGAAGAGCCCGAGCACCTGCGTGTGCGGTTTTCCTTCCTCGTCTTTTTTCTCAACCTCGCCGGTGAAACCGATCAAGTGGGTCGCCAGATTTGGCGCGGTATACCAGCGCTTAATCGAGTTTTCAAATTCGAAGCCCTGAATCCAGTGCCCATCGATTTCCTCGCGCAGGTGATCGGCAACATCCTCGGGCAGATCCTTGGCGATGGGCACCCACTTGCCCTTGCTGTTCTCGATCTTGTCGCGGAGCTCCTCGCGGCGCATGCCGAGGGGCCGGGCGAGAATCCCGACGGCGTAGGCCAAATGCTTTTGCACGATGACTTCCGCGGTTTCCTTGGCGAGCAAATCGCCGCGCAGGCCGTTGATGCGGCGGCGTTGTTTCACCGGGTCGAGCTCGTTCCAGCCGGGCTCGGCGCTGGCCTCCTGATAGGCCAGGCCGTAGCTCGCGAGCTTTGGGTCGAGCAGGTGGTTCTTGTCCACGAAAACGGTGGAAACCGGGATGCTTTTCGCCATCGGCTCTTCCCGGCGATCCACGATCATGCCGCGGGTCGCGGGCAGTTTCTCGGTGCGATGATAGGCCTTGCGCGAGCTTTCCGCGTAACGCTGGCGATCGACTAACTGGATTTGGACCAATCGGGCCGAAAGCACGCTGAGCCCGACCACAAGGATCGAGCACAGGATGATGCAGCGGGTTTGAAAGGCGGAATTCACGAGCTAGGGAGCGGCGGAAGCAACGCTGTGACGACTGGCGGCGGTGGCGTCAATCTGTTCGATCACGCCGATCGGAATCGGGCGTAACGCGGAGCCGTTTTCTTCGATTTGCTTGCGGATGACAAAGCGGTTGAGCAGCTGGTCCATCCGCATCTCGGTGGTGCGGATGTCGAGTCGGCACTGCTCGACGCGGCGGTCGATCGCATCGATTTCGCGGCTGACCTGGACCTGGCGGTTTTTGTAAAAAGCGTGCAGCACTCCGCCGCCGGCGGCGATAGCGGCGGCGAGGAAGAGCGCGAAAAACGTGGATGCGGACGTGCGGGTTTCGGTGCGGCGGCGGTTCATGGCTTGAGGTCTAAAAGCTGGGCAACCCGCAGTTTTGCACTGCGGGCTCGCGGGTTCAGGGATGTTTCCTCGGCGGTGGGAATGATGGCCTTGCGGGCAAGGAGCCGGAATTGGTAGTCCGGATTCGACCGGGGTTCGGGCCAGCCAGGCTCATCGAGAAATTCGGTGGAGCGGTGTTTTAAAAACCGTTTCACCATCCGGTCTTCGAGACTGTGGAAGGTGATGATCAACAGGCGCCCCCCGGGTTTGAGAACGGCGGGAGCTGCGGCGAGCGCGGTGGCGAGCGATTCGAGCTCTTCGTTTACCGCCATCCGGATCGCTTGAAATGTCTTGGTCGCGGGGTGCGTCCGGCCCTGGCGGCCGATAGCTTTTTCGATGCAGTTGGCGAGGTCGAGCGTGGTGACGAACGGCTTCTCGGCGCGCTGCCGAATGATGGCTCCGGCGATCCGGCGGGCTTTGGATTCCTCGCCGTATTCAAAAAGGATCCGGACGATGCCGGCTTCCGGCCATTGGTTCACGATGTCCGCCGCGGTGCGCGGGCTGGATGGTCCCATCCGCATATCGAGCGGCCCCTCGCGCATGAACGAAAATCCGCGGGCGGCGGAGTCGAGCTGGCGGGAAGAGACCCCGAGATCCATCAGCAGGCAATCTGCCCGTTCCCCCATTTGGATCTCGGGGATTTCCGGGAGTCGTGAGAAGTTTCCTTCCCACGTGGAAAAGCGTTGGCCGAATGCGGCGAGCCGCGCGCGGGCGTGGGCCAGCGCCTCCGGATCGCGATCGACGCCGAGCACGCGGGCGCCGGCTTTGAGAAAAATCTCGCTGTGTCCGCCACCGCCGAGCGTGCCGTCGATGATGAACTTGTCCGGTCCCGGAGCCATCCACTCGGCGACCTCCGCCGGGAAGACCGGAAGGTGGTAGTCGCCGGCGGCCACGGTTTCTGAAAAATCGACGGGAGCCTGCGCTGACAACCAGCCAGGAGCAGCGCAGGCATCCGTTTGATCGACAAAGCGACGTGCTGTCCCGAGCCCGCCGTCTTGTGCTGAAAGAAAAATTTGCGATGGACGCGCGGACAACACCCCTGAAGCGGCGCGCACCATCGTTTCAAATAGCGAGTGGAGAACATTCCCGAAAAACTCCAGTCGCCAAGCCATGAAAGTCAGCGGACGCCGCCCCGACAACCAGCCAGGAGCGGTGCGGACGTCCGTTAGGATCGACGAAGCGGCGTGCTGTCCCGAGCCAGCCAATTCGTCTGAAAGGAAAATTTGCGACGGCCGCGCTGACAACCAGCCAGGAGCAGCGCGGACCATCGATTCAAAAAGCGCGAGAAGCTCTGTCCCGAGAGACTTCGCGCGCCCAGCCATGAAAATCAGCGGATGCCGCGCCGACAACCAGCCAGGAGCGGTGCGGACATCCGTTTGGAAAGACGAAGCGGCGTGCTGTCCCGAGCCAGCCGATTCATCTAAAAAGAGTCCCAATCCTGACACCCGGGCGAAAGCGGCCGGAGCCGCAGAGCGGACCGCCTCGAGTGTCAGAATTGGTGGGGTGAACAACATTGCTGCTGTTGGGTGTGTGGTGGGTGAGTGTTTAGAGAATTCCGAGTTCGTCCTCGTCGGCTTGGTTACGCTCGATTTCGAGCGCGCGGAGGTGGTTCTCTTTATTCCAGACTTCGAAGTGCAGGCCGCGTCCCGCGAGCACCACTTCCGATTCCGAGGAGATTCCGGCGGTTTCACTGAGATCCTTGGGGACCAGCAGCTTGCCTTGGTCATTCACGCTCGCCTCGCGGCAAAGCATCGAAAGGCTGCCGAGATACGCGGTTTTCTTCGCAGGAGTGAGATCGCTGTTTTTCACGGTCTCCACGCGCTCGTTGAACGCTTGTTGGCTGAGCACCTTGATCACCGGCATGTCGTGCGTCTTGGAAGACAGCAGAAACAAAACCTCGCCAGCGGCTGGACGCCACGCGGTCGGGATGGAAACCCGAAACTTCGGGTCCATCTTGTAGGGCGTGTAACCCATGTAGCTTTGTTCGGCGGTGTTCACTGGAAGGGGCTGACTGGCGTGTCAGTGCCGGAAAATACACTCAGATACACCGAGCCTGCAAGATAAATTTGAGACATTTTTACTAAATTCTTAATTCGTTCATTCCCAACGATTTAAAATCAAATAAAAATCAGACTTTTCAAGATTCCACACCAAGAATGGCTGCCAACCCATCTAATTTTGAGTAAAATCGTTTCAAATTCAGCCCGAAAATCGATAATTTTAAATTATTCCGGGTCAGGTGTACGGCGGGACGAGTTTTTTAACGAAAGTGTACCCGGGCCATTGAAAACGAGATCCCCCCACTCGGGAATCCCACTTGTCTTTGGTTCGGAAATATTAGAAGCCTTGATCCGTGAATCGACTGAACCATGGCTTGGCAATCTGGCTTTGCTGGGGAGTGCTGCTCTTTCAGGGCTACGGACAATCCCTGCCCGATGGGTTGTCGCAAAACGCCGCGCGCAAAGCGCCGGTCTTTGGAATCATGGATGAGAGCGGCTTTTTTAAACCCGATTCGGCTGCCTTCAAACGGATTTCCGGCCAGATCCGGAATATGGAGCAGGACCACGGCTACAAGATTTATCTGATGGTGGAGCCGGTGCTAATCGCCACCACGGCCCCGGAAATGGCCGCCGAGCTGCGGCAGGCTTGGTTGCCCGGCGGAAATGGGCTGGTGATCGTGTTCGAGTCCGACAGCCGCCGTCTGGGCGTCGGCCGGGATTTGACCGCACCGCTCGAAAATCCGCTGCGGATCCCCTCCCATGAATTGACCGCCCTGCTCAATCGCGCGCTCGAATCCACCGACCCAAAGCTACCCCCGCAGGCTTACATCGAAAATCTCGTAGAAAAACTAACCGGAGAACTCGAAGCCTATTTCAAACGCCGCGCCACTCCCCCGCCGGCGGATCGGTCGGTGAAGCTCGGCCTGCTCATCGCTGGCACGCTCGCGCTGCTCGGCCTCGCGGCGATCGGCGTGGGCGGATTGGTGCGGCACTCCAGCATGGCCGGCGTCCGCAGTTTTCGTTTCCCGACGGTGGACCGACCCGAACGCCTCGGCGCTCCCTGCGGCGCCAATGTCACTGCCCGTCGCTTCGCTCCGCCGAGACCGCGTGCTTAAACCCGCGCCGGCGGACCGGCAGGTGCTTTGGCAAAATGGCCGAAAACAGATGCACGAGCGGATACGCGCAGAGCGCGAGCAGCACGCCCATCGCCAGGAAACCGACGATGAAGTTGCTCACCGAGATCACGCCGATGCCCGGCATGTGCGCGGTGGCCTTCTCCAAAAAGTGAGGAACCGGCAGCGACAGGACATCGATCAACCACTGCCCCAGACGGATCTGCGCGATCCAGAACGGGACGTTGGTGAAAGGGTTGCTGATAAAGCAGGCCGCCATCGCGAACGGGACGTTCACCTTGACCCGCATCGCAATGATAGCGGCGAAAATCGACTGCGGGATCATCGGCATCATCGAGAAAAACAGGCCGATCGCGAGCCCTGCGGCCACGGTGTCCCGACAAGGCACCCACAGGCTGCGATGGAACAAGGGTTTCGAAATCCTCTGCCACCACGGACGGTGGCGGAGTTTCGGGTGGCGCAAGGCACGAAACGCCCGCCGAACCATTCTCAGGTAGTGGACTTTCATGGTGGCAACGGCATCTGGCCGGCACCATCCGCCAGTCCCCGTGGCGAATCAACTGCAAATGCCTTGCTCCACGGCAAAGCCTTACGCAGCTTCGTGGAAATTTCACCATGCAACCTTGGCAAGCATTCATCCTAGGCGTGATCGAAGGGATCACCGAGTATCTCCCTATCAGCTCCACCGGCCATTTGCTCGTCGCGCAGCACCTGATGGGCATCGGCACGGCGACGGCGACGGAAAAAGCCGCGGCCGACACCTTCGCCATCTGCATCCAGGGCGGCGCCATCCTTGCGGTGCTCGGCATCTACATGAAGCGCGTGCTCCAAATGCTCCGCGGCGTGCTCGGCCAGGACTCCGAGGGCTTGAAACTCGCCGTCATGCTGGTGGTCGGATTTCTCCCAGCCGCCGTCATCGGCCTGGCCTTGAATGACAAGATCGAGGAGAAACTCTTCGGCATGTGGCCAGTCATCGTCGCCTGGATCGTCGGCGGCGTGATGATCCTCACCACCGCCTGGTGGCGCAAACGCAACCCCGCGGCGGGCCGCGGCAAGGAGTTGTTTGAAATGACCTGGAAGATGGCGCTCGTCATCGGCCTGCTGCAATGCGTCGCGATGTGGCCGGGCACCAGCCGCAGCCTGATGACCATCGTCGGCGGCCTGCTCGTCGGCCTCTCGATCCGCGCGGCGGTCGAGTATTCATTCTTGCTTGGCGTGCTGACGCTCACCGCCGCCACCGCCAAGAAAGCGGTCTGGAAGGTGGACGGCCTCGACGCGTCCTATCACGTCTGGTTCGGCGGCACCCAACTGATGTGGGATTCCTACGGCCCGCTGCCGCTCGCCGTCGGCATCGTGGCGGCCGCAGTCTCCGCAGCCATCGCGGTGAAATGGCTGGTTTCCTACCTGCAAAGCCACGGCCTATCCGTCTTCGGCTGGTATCGCATCGCGCTCGGCGTGGTCATCGGCGGGCTGGTGGCGGCCGGGGTTTTCACCGCCTAACAGAGCCGGCCTATGTCCTTGCTCGGACGAATACAAAATCCCAGACAAATCAACGAGCTGACTAACATGCTTATTTTACCCTTGCCAAATCATGGCTGTTCAGCCAAACAAGCACCACCATGAAACTACAACACATGATAATCGCCCTTGGTGCCGCCTCTGCTACTGCATTCGCTGGCACTCCTTCCGTCGCTCCAGCTCCAGCTCCCGCTCCCATCTGCGGGGGGTGGTTCATCGGTGGCTCGTTCGGCCAATTCAGTCCAGACGGCTCCAGCAGCTACGACGGCTCTGACCTGACTCTCGGAGACATCTCCGGCATCAGTCTCTCCGATGGTGCTGAGTGGCTTGGTGTCCCCGGTGAATTTAATCCTGAAGATACTTTGGGCGATTTCTTTCCTCAAGAATTCGGCCCCGGCTGGGAAGATGACAATCTGGGTGAGACTCTTGCTAGTGAAGATATCTTAGCAGGCTCTTGATGGAATTCGGTGGAAATTCTTGCGGCAAGTGTCCGGGGTCGGCAAGACTTTCCTGGTGAAAAGCACCGATTTTTACCGTCAGATTCTTGGGATCTCCGCTCCGTGGAAGATCGTGAACGTGGAACTCGACATGGAGGCC
>CAMDLP010000016.1 GCA_945901795.1 Akkermansia muciniphila
TTCAAACCCCAGACCGGCGAGGTCATCAGCTCCGGTGCCGACGGCATCGCCTGCTGGTTCATCGACACCGACTACAATGAGGAAAGCTTCTTCGTCCGCCACGCCTACTTTCTCGGTGCCAACGACCCATACAGCTCCCTGAAAACCACCCTCAAAGCCGAAATCAACCCCGAAGCCTGGGAAACCCTCCACAGCGACACCTCCCGCCCCTTCGACAAGCCGCAGCAGGGCCGGATCGCCGTGAAAGTCATCAACCACTTGGGGGATGAGGTGATGAAGGTGTTCCGGGTGTAGCCGAGGGCTGGTTTCCAAAATCTGAAGATTTTCTTAATTTTTTGTTGCGAATATTGTAAGACAAACACAACTTTTGTTGTATTTTTAACACAACAAGAAACACCAATGAAAACACCACACTCCAACTTTGCTTCGTTTTTCAAAGCGCTTCGAAAGGAGAACCGAATCACCCTTCGAGCATTTTGTGAGATTGCCGTCGCGGATCCGGGAAACATCAGTCGCATGGAGCGCCGGGCGATCCCGCCCCCACAGGACAGGGAGATTCTGACCCGCTACGCCACAGCCTTGGGCCTGAAAGAAGGATCCGACGAGTGGTATCTCTTCTTCGACCTCGCCGCCGCAGACCGCGGCCTCATTCCCCAGGACATCATGGAGGATGAGGAACTCGTGAAAGAGCTCCCGGCCTTTTTCAGAACGCTCCGAGGACAAAAGCCGACCGAAGCAGAAATGCGAAAGGTCATCGAAAAAATCAGAAAAAGTTGACCCATGGCGATCGACCCCAAGGCCTTCAAAGCTCCCTTTATCGACAAAAACGAATGTTGGCGTGAAGCAGACAACTTCAGGGCGCAGTATTGGCCATCTGGTGTAATTCCGGTGGATGTGTTGGCAATCGCCGAGTTTGACCTCGATCTTGAGATCCGCACGATCCCGAGATTGAAAGAAGATGCGGATATTGACGCTCTCTTGCTTGGGGATTGGAAGACTCTCATCGTCGACCAGCAACAGTACCAGGACGATCGTTACCTAAACAGGCTCCGTTTCAGCATCGCCCACGAACTTGGGCATTATGTCCTCCACAAAGCTGTGTATGAGCAAATCCCGCGAGGGTCCCCGGAAGAGTGGATTTTCTTCATGCGGCACATTCCGGACAAGGAATACAGCTTCATCGAATATCATGCGAACGAGTTCGCAGGGCGTTTACTGGTGCCTGTTGAAGATCTGAATTGGGCCTTTGAAGAAGTTCTTTTGGAGACGGAAAAAAATGGACTCCCGCGGAACAGGCTGACTGACGCGTTTTTGGAATACCTCTATGCCCCTCTGGCGGATCGTTTTGCGGTATCGCCCGGAGTGATCGAACAGAGATTGCTTCGTGAGAAGCTCTGGCCCTTGACGACATGAATTTCCTCATCTCCGACACCTTCACCGACAGCCTCGCCCGCCTAACCGGCGACGAGCAGAAGGCGGCCAAGACGACCGCGTTCGACCTGCAAATGAATGCCGCAGGTCACGGCATGAGCTTCCACAAACTGGATGGGGCGAAGGACAAAAACTTCTGGTCGGTGCGGGTGAGTGCCGACATCCGGTTGATCGTTCACAAGACGTCCGGCAGCCTCTTGCTCTGTTACGTGGACCACCACGACAAGGCCTACGTCTGGGCCGAGCGCCGCAAGCTGGAAACCCACCCGAAGACGGGGGCCGCGCAACTCGTGGAGATCCGCGAGACAGTGCAGGAGATCCTGGTGCCGGTGTATGTGCAGGCGGAGCTGCCAACGCCTCCGAAGCTGCCCCTGTTCGCCAACAAACCCGACAACGAGCTTCTGGGCTATGGCGTCCCCGTGGAATGGTTGGATGACGTCCGGAAGGCCACGGAGGACAGTCTCCTATTGCTGGCGGATCGCTTGCCCTCCGAAGCCGCGGAAGCCCTCCTGGAACTCGCCACCGGTGGCAAACCGCGGGTGGCCCAGTCGATTTCTCCGATCACCGATCCCTTCGAGCATCCCGACGCCCAACGCCGTTTCCGGGTGATGACCAACGTCGAAGAACTCCAACAAGCCCTCGATTTTCCATGGGAGAAGTGGACGGTGTTCCTGCATCCCGAACAGCGGCATTGGGTGGATCGCGATTACAACGGACCCGCCCGCATCTCCGGATCGGCCGGCACGGGCAAGACGATCGTGGCGCTGCACCGCGCGGCACATCTGGCCCGCACCCATCCTGAAGCTCGGGTAATGCTCGCCACCTTTTCCGACGCACTGGCCCACGCCCTCCAAACCAAGCTCAAGCGGCTGATCGGCAGCGAGCCGCGGCTGGCGGAGCGCATCGACGTATATTCGCTCGAAGCACTCGGAATGCGTCTCTACAAAGCCCACTGCGGACCGGTCCAACTGGCAAGCCGACAGGAGGTGAAAGAATGCATTCGCGAGGCGTCACAGGCGGTCCCTAACCATAAGTTCAGCCTCATGTTCCTTCTCGCGGAGTGGGAGCAAGTGGTGGATGCCTGGCAGTTGGCAAGCTGGGAGGAATACCGCGATGTCACCCGACTCGGGCGTAAGACCCGACTGCCCGAAGCGCAGCGCTTGGTGCTGTGGTCCATCTTCGAGCGAGTGATCGATCATCTGGAAAAGAATGGAAGGAAAACCCCAGCCACAGTTTTCACCGCCCTGGCAACCACCTTGGCAACGGGCAAGAATCCGCCCTTCGACTTCGCCATCGTCGATGAAGCGCAAGACCTCAGCATTTCCCAACTGCGATTCTTCGCCGCACTGGGTGGAAACCGCCCGAACGCTCTCTTCTTCGCCGGCGACATCGGCCAGCGCATTTTCCAGCAGCCGTTTTCCTGGAAATCCCTCGGCGTCGATATCCGTGGACGTTCCCGCAACCTCCGCATCAACTACCGCACGTCCCACCAGATCCGCCAACAAGCCGACCGCTTGCTCGGTCCGGAAGTGACCGACGTGGACGGCAACCGCGAGGACCGGAGCGACACCATCTCGGTCTTCAACGGCCCGCCACCTTCCATCCAGATCTTCACCGACGAGAGCCAGGAACAGAGCGGTGTCGCCGCCTGGCTGACCGAGCAATCCAAGGCCGGCATCCTTCCCCACGAATTCGGCGTATTCGTCCGCTCGGAGGCTCAGATCGGCCGGGCAGAGGCAGCGGTCAAAGAGTCGGGGTTCGCGTTCAAGATCCTCGATGAGCATGTCGAGACAACCAGTGGCCATGTCTCGATCAGCACCATGCACCTCGCCAAAGGCCTGGAGTTCCGCGCCGTGGTGATCATGGCCTGCGACGACGAAGTCATCCCGTCCCAGGAGCGCATTGAGACCGTGGGGGACGACACCGATCTGCAAGAGGTCTACGACACCGAGCGCCAGCTTCTCTACGTCGCCTGCACTCGTGCAAGGGATTACCTGCTTGTGACGAGTGTGGAACCGGCATCGGAGTTTTTAGACGATCTAGCAAATCATTGCTGAGATCAGCGATTCCGGCGTTTCCTGCTTCGGATTCGTTTTTCATGCCGTGCGATTGGGGAAACTCATCCCTTGCCGTCGGTGGTCCGCTGCATTTAACTCCGCGCATGCACGAGGAAATCAAGCTCACCCGCGAAGTCGCCGCCATTCAAATCCCCAGCGGCGACTCGCTCTCGCTGCCCGCCGGCACCGCAGTCTTCATTACCCAGCGGCTTGGCGGCACTTACACGGTGGCGACTTCTCAAGGGCTTGCGCGGATTTCCTCGCAGGATGCGGATGCTCTCGGCGTCAATCCCGAGGAAGAGCTCAAGAAACAGGCGGAGGTCGTGCGGCTCAAGGATGCGCCGCTGGAAGAACAGGTTTGGAGCCAGCTCAAGGGCGTTTACGATCCGGAAATCCCGGTGGATATCGTCAACCTCGGTTTGGTTTACGACTGCTGCATCGAGGAGTCGGACGGTAAAAAGATCGTCGCCGTGAAAATGACCCTCACCGCTCCGGGTTGCGGCATGGGTCCGGTGATCGCCGCCGACGCGCAGGCGAAAATCATGACCATCGACGGCATCGACGACGCCCGCGTCGAGCTCGTTTGGGACCCGGCTTGGAATCAGGAAATGATTTCCGAAGAGGGGAAGATGAAACTTGGAATGATCTAATCAGTCCGCTGATGGTTTCCACGTTTGGTCGATGTAGGCGATGATCGATGGGATCGCCAGATCGAGGACGCCGGCGACTTCCTCGTAGGCGCGGCGTCCCATGCCGATCGGGTCGGGTACGTCGCTGCCGATTCCGCCATTCGGGACGTCGGCAAATTCGCAGACCAGATAGAACTTGTCCGCGTGTTTGGGGAAACGGGCTTCAAGCGTTTGCAAGTGGCCGTGGGTCATCGTGAACACATGGGTCGCGGCGGAAAGAATGGCGTCCGAGACCGGGCGACTCACGAATTCCTCCAAGGCCGCCTCGCGCTTCTTCAGCAAGGTGGCGGTTTCCATGCTGCACGGCGCGCCCTTCGACGCGGCGACTCCGGCGGAGCTCACCGCGTAATCGTTTCGCGCCGCGACGGCCTTGCGGAAAAGGCCCTCCGCCATCGGACTGCGACAGGTATTTCCGGTGCAAACGAAGAGCACGTGCTTCAGGTCAGACATCGCGGCGGACTTTGAGCCGCAGGAAACGATTCGTCAAATCGCAATGGTGACTGATGGAGAACGCGGTCCGGCGGGCTGCTAGGCGGCGCTGGCGGGGGACTGGATGAGCAGGCAGTCTTCGAGGAAGGGTTGGAGCGCCAGCAGCAGCGGGGAGCCCTTTTGCTGGAATTGCTCGCGGAAGCGGTCCTCGATGCGGCGGAGGGCGAATTCGAGGTCGGTGAGGATGAGCTCGCTGGGTTGGCCGCGGACGACGGCGACGAGGATGACGAAACGGCCGGTGCGGGAGATGGCGTGGCGGTGGTCCGGCAGCTCGAAGGATTCGCGGATTTTTCCGGCTTCGTCGCGGAGTTGCAGGGCGAGGCGTTGGACGGTGGGAGTGACGCGCTTGGCGGCGGCGTGGCGGGCGGGATCGCAACTGGCGAACGAGACGAGCGCGAGGCTCGCAGCATCGACGAGGAAGACTTCCTCGACCTGGAAGCGGTGGGTTTTTTCAAAAATGATGTCCTCGTAGGTGCGGCTGGTGAACAACGCCTGGAGGTGCCAGATGAAGCGGTCGTAAGTGTGGGGCGCGCGGAATGGCCGCGCCGCCGGAGCATACTCGGCGAGCGCGCGACGGATGGTGGCGCGGAGCATCGGCTCAAGATAGGTGTCGATGCCGTTTTCCTGGGCGTAAACGGCTTTGCGGACGGCGTCCTCGACGATGGGGCCGAAGGCTTCGCGGAGGTCGTCGTCGGTGAAATCCGGTTCCGGGATTTCGGTGGCAGCTGGCGGTGGCGGGCTTGGCGCGGCTTGCGGCGGAGTCGGGGACGGCAGGACCGTGAGCGGCGAAGGCCACGAAGTTGGGAACGCCGGGGAGACCGGAATCGGGCCGGATGGGCACGTGGGTAGGGAGGCGGCAGCTTGAAGGGACGGCACCTTTTCGCGGGAGAATGGCGAGGGCAGCGTGCTCCAGTTTTGCGACGTGACGACGCGCGCGGCAAGTCCGGGTGAAGCGCTGGGAAGTGGGCTGAGAGCGGCGATCATCGTGTGGCGGAGCCGGGTCCGAGAGGAGTGGGGGACGCGCACTCGGCGAGAGCGCGAGCGGCGAGGGCGATGCGGCTGAACCGTTCTTCGAGCGAGTCGCGATCGATGGCGCGGCTTTCGAGGCGGGTGATGTGGGATTCGGTATTTTCCCAGAGCGAGGCGACTTCCGAGCGGAGTTGAGTGGCGAGACGGTGGTCGCGGTCGTTGAGCTGATGGTGGAACGAGCTTTGCCAATCGGTGAGCCAGCCGCCGATTTTGCGTTCCAGTTGGTTGACGGCTGTTGGCGCGGCTTCGGCGGACTTTATGGCGGCGACTTGCTGGATCTGGGCGGCGAGCCGCTGGATTTCCTCGCGGTGCTGGTTGAATCGCGCTTCGGTTTGTTCGCGGCTGGAATCGGCGAAGCGCTGGACGTTTTCCTTGAGTGCTTCGAGGCGGGCCTCGTTGGCGAAAAGCCGGTCCTCCAAATGGGAAGCTACGGGGGCGGGGGCGGCGGTGGTTTCGAGCCGGACGACGCGTTGTTCAAGACGTTCGAGATGGCGACCCACGATGATTTCGCGGATTCGCTCGACCGTTTGAGAGGGATTGAGTGGGGGTGTGGCGGACATTGTGCTCTCCGTGAGGGGAGTTCCGGAGGGGTGAAATCCGGAACACGGTTGAGTTAAGGCGAAGGGAGACTAAATGAGCTCGCCGGAGTTTGTAAATAACATCGATGGTATTTCGTTTTCGGCGACTATTTGGAGGTCTTTATGATTTTCGGGAAATCAATCATGAGAAAAATTCGAATCCGTGGAAGACAGCGGGCGGGGAATGAGCTAGTCGTTTCTCAATGGCTGAGGGCGACGAGGAAAAAGTGGACGATCGTGATGCGATTCTGGTGCAGGGCTACGCGAAAACCCGCAAGAGCCTGATCGCCAGACTCGATAATTGGGATGACCAGCGGACGTGGGACGAGTTTTACCAAACTTACTGGCGGTTGATTTACGCGGTGGCGGTGAAGGCCGGACTGCGGCAGGAGGAAGCGTTCGACTGCGTGCAGGAAACGATTTTATCCATCGCCAAGCAGAGCAAGAAAAAGCTCTACGATCCCGAGCAGGGTTCCTTCAAGACGTGGCTGATGAACATGACGCGCTGGCGGATCAACGACCAGTTCCGCAAGCGCAAGAAAGACACGGCGATGATCGCGGGCGATTGGGAAAACGACCGTAAGACGGCGGTGATCGACCGCGTGGAGGACCCGAATGGCGACGTGTTGTCGCGGCTTTGGAACGTCGAGTGGAAGAAGAACATCGCGGACGCGGCGCTTTCCCGGGTCAAGGCGCAGGTCTCGCCGAAGCAGTATCAGATTTTCGACTGCTACGTGATCAAGCAGTGGGACGCGAAGCGGGTGCAGGAGCAGCTTAACGTGAGCATGGCGCAGGTTTATCTGGCGAAACATCGCGTGGGCACCGTGCTCAAGAAGGAGTTGGCCAAACTCGAAGACGAAGCTGATGGCGATTAAGATCCGTCCGAATCCAGCGATCCCCGATCACGAGGTTCTGCGGAAGATCGGTGGCGGAGCGTATGGCGAGGTGTGGCTGGCCCGCGGGGTGACCGGCGCGCTGCGGGCGGTGAAAGTGGTGTGGCGCGAGGATTTCGAGGACGCGCGGACTTTCGAGCGGGAGTTCGAGGGGATTTTGAAATTCGAGCCGATTTCCCGGGATCATCCGGCGCTGGTCAATGTCCTGCACGTCGGCCGCAGTCCGGACGGGGTTTCTTTCTATTACTACGTGATGGAGATCGGCGACGACGTGGCGTCCGGCCAGGACATCAATCCCATCGAATACGAACCGCGCACACTGCGGGCGGACAATCACCAAGGCACTCAGTGGGATACCAACGAGTGCATCGACGTGGGCTTGCGTTTGGCCGAGGCGCTGGACCATTTGCATGAGCGCGGGTTGGTGCACCGCGACGTGAAGCCGTCCAACGTGATTTTTGTCAACGGCCGGGCGAAGTTGGCGGACATCGGACTGGTGGCGGTGCGTGGCCAGCGGACCTTCGTGGGGACGGAAGGATTCGTGCCGCCGGAGGGGCCGGGTGCGGCGCAGGCGGACGTTTATAGCTTGGGGAAAGTCTTATATGAAATTGCCACCGGCAAGGATCGCTTGGCGTTCCCCGAGCTGCCCGACGAGATGCCGGCGGGGGCGGATCGCAAGCGCTGGCTGGAGCTCAACCGGATCATCTGCGACATCTGCGAACCGCGGATTTCAAAGCGGAAAATCGCGACTGCGGCGAACCTAGCAGACGCGCTGCGCCGCCTGCAACGCGGCAAACGGCGGCGGCTGAGCGGCCTCGCGGCGTGGATGACCACCTTGGTGCTGAGCGGTTTTGTCGGCTGGTTGAGCTGGGAAATGGTCAAGGACAGCGAGTGGGTGAGACGGATGAACCCGCCCCCTCTTCCCGTCCCGCCGCAGACCGGCATGCTCCGCGTGGTGAGCGCGCCGGAAGGCGCCGAAGTGCGCGACGCGAAGGGCGATTGGATCGGCACCACCAACACCGGCCTGATTTCCGTCACCGTCGGCGACGAGTATTTTTTCACGATGAAAAAAAGTGGTTACCGCCCCTTCATGCTGCAGGGGAAGGTGCCCGCGACGGTGGTTTCCGAGCCGCTGGTGCTTTTCGCGAGCCTGAAGAATTTCTCACCACCCCAGCCGGGACAGAAGTGGAGCGATCAGCTCGGGAATTTCTATCAGCCCGTGGCGGACACGCACGTCGCCGCCGATTTTGTGACCAAGGCGCTTTGGTCGCAGTTCGCCGAGGCCACCGCGCGGCCGGGAAACGCAGTCGAATTCATCCCGCTTGGCAACCCCAAGCGGCCCGTGGAAGTTGTCCTTTCCTCGCCCGGCGAGGCGCACGCGTTTTGCGAGTGGCTCCAGGAAGGCGCGCTCAAGGCGGGCTTCCTCACCGAGGATCATGAGATGCTGCCGCTGTGGGAAAGCGCGTTTGAAAACCCCGGCCTCAGCGAGACCGCCCGCCGCGACGGCTTGAAACCGTTCCGCGTGCGGGTCCGCCCCATCGACTACGGGGAAATCCAGATCACCACCGATCCGCCGGGCGTCGAGGTTTACATCAACCCCACCTCCGATCCCACGAACCGCGGCTCCGCCGGTTCGACGGAAGGCCCCTTGATCATCCCCAAGGTCAAGCCGGGTGCCTGGCAGCTCTATTTGGTCCGAGAGGGTTACAAGCCGCAGACCATCGACCTCAAGGTGGGCGAGGGCGAGAAAGTTTCACAGAGCGTGACCTTGGAGAAAAGCAAGGGTGCGGTGTTCGGCAAGCCCTGGGAGAACGGCATCGGCATGCGCTTCGCCCCGCTCGACCAGGACCTGCTGGTCTCGGTCTGGGAAACGCGGATTCGTGACTACCAGCGCTTCAGCAACGACTCCTACCGCATCGTGCCCCATGCCGCGTATTTCCGGCAGGCCGCGGATCATCCGATGGTCAATGTGTCCCGCGAGGACGCGCAGGCCTTTTGCGAGTGGCTAACCGAGCGCGAGCGCAAGGACGAGCGGATCGGCCTGACGCATGTCTATCGGCTGCCGACCGACCTGGAGTGGAGCCTGATGGTCGGGCTCCGCGAGGAGGAGGGGATCAGTCCGGGCTGGCGCGACGCCCGCAAACAACGGGTCTATCCTTGGGGAACCGCTTGGCCGCCGCCAGACAAGACCGGTAACTTCGCGGACATGGCGGCGGTCGCCGCAGACAGCGTGCCGGGCGAGCGGACCATCCCCGGCTACGACGACGGATTCCCGTTCACCGCCCCCGTGGGATCGTTCCCGGCGAACAATTACGGCCTTTTCGATCTCAGCGGAAACGTCCAGGAGTGGGTCGAGGATGACTACTCCAAGCTCGGCAAAAACCAGTTGGGCGTCCTGCGCGGCGGCTGCTGGATCAACGGCCAGTCCGAGAACCTGCTCGCCGGATCGCGCAACGCCGTGCCCCCGGATTTCCGGGACGCTATCTACGGTTTCCGCGTGGTGCTTGCCAAAGTTCCGCCGAAACCGGAGGATTGATCTCCCCGGAAAACCGACTCTTCATCTCCTCTTACCATGATTGAAATCCAACTCTCCTATGAAGGCGACCTGCACTGCAGCGCCGTCCACATGCCCTCCGGCAACACCCTCGTCACCGACGCCCCACTCGATAACAACGGCCGCGGCCAGGCCTTCTCGCCGACCGATCTCGTCGCCACCGCGCTCGGCTCCTGCATGGCCACCGTCATCGGCATCGTCGCCAAGCGCAAGGAAATCGCCGTCGAAGGCATGACCGTCACCGTCCGTAAATTCATGACCGAAGACCAGCCGCGCCGGATCAAACGCCTCGAACTGGACATCGCCGTCCCGCTTCCCGCCTCCCATCCGGAGCGCAAACTCCTCGAAAGCGCCGCCCGCGGCTGCCCCGTCCACCACAGCATCCACCCGGAAATCGAAGTCGTGATGAACTGGACTTGGCTGGAAGGCTGAAATCGTTGGCGGGCGATTCGGAGGATTGGGAATCACGATAGTTCCTTTGAGCGGTTTTATGCCGCACTCCGGAGTGCGCGATGCTCTGCTCGCGCCGATGGTAGCTCCGGCTCTGCCGGATGCGGTGCGGAGCGTCTTCTGTGGGAACGAAGAGCTCCGCCCCGCATGGAGCAGAGCTTCCATCCCCCGCAGGCGGCAGTAGAGCTTGCCGCAGTCCTGTCCGTCTTGAATCCTCACAGGCATTGCGCAAAGGCACAATGCAGGATTGACGGGACGGGACGGCTTTTGCTTTTCTAACGCCGCTTGGCCGGAAATCCCATGTTTTCTTCAATCAGCCCGTTCACGCAGCGCCAGTTTTGGCTGCTGGCCGCGCTGGCCTTTTTCGGAATGTCGCTGGCTTCGGTATCAGCGGGTTCCAAGCTTCTCCCGGTGTTGAATCATCCGATCACAGACCGGACGGGCTTGGCGGGTTTTCCGTTGACGGTGAATCTTGCTTCCGCGTTCGGCATGGAGGCCATCGATGACCAGGTGGTTCGGTTCACGTCGCAGTTTAATTCGGGAGGTGTTCCGGTAGTGCTGGATATGGCGCTTTTCAGCAACCGCACTCCGATCACGCGACAGAATTTCCTCAAGTATGTGAGCGACGGAGATTATGTGAATTCGTTCATTCATCGCAGTGTCCCGGATTTTGTCATTCAAGGTGGGGGATTCCTGCTCAATGGAAACAGCATCGAATCAGTTCCCACGGATCCGCCGATTGTGAATGAGTTTGGGATTTCCAACACCTTGAGCACGATTTCAATGGCCAAACAGGGAGGTGATCCAAATAGCGCGACCAGCCAATGGTTTGTGAGCTTGGGAGCCAATACCGATAACCTTGATACACAAAACGGCGGGTTCACGGTATTCGGGCGGATGACGCGTTCCACATTCGGCAATGCCCAGCTTTTCGGAAATCCGGCGGTGTTTCCAGTTTACGATTACAGCGCAACTTTGGGTGGAGCTTTCTCTCAGTTGCCTCTCTATCCGCCCAGTAGTTTGATCTTATTTCCCAGCTTGGCCCTTGTTCCTCTTCCCGTCGGAGAGGCAGGGGTGAGTTCCACACTGATTTACACGGTGCTTTCTAACGGTAATCCGGCGGTCGCCACAGCCAGCATTCAACCGGGCGGAATTCTAAACCTCTCGCCAGTGGCCGGCCAAACCGGTAGCACGTCTGTTACCGTCCGCGCGACCGACAGTGTGGGCAACACCGTGGATGATAGCTTCACCCTGAACGTCAGCCTCACCGACACCTTCACCGCCTGGGCGTCGCGAAATTCCTTCCCGAACGGCCAGAGCGGGATCAGCCAGAATCCGGACGCGGATGCTTGGAACAATTTGCAGGAATACGCCTTCCTCGGTAATCCGGGATTGTCGAGTTCGGCGGCGCAGACGGTCTTTCAAGGAACCACTGGAACGGCTCCGCAATATCTAACGATGACTTTTCCCGTCCGTAAATTTACCCAAGGCCTGAGCTACGCGGTGGAGGCAAATAACAGCTTGTCCGGCGTGTGGACGGAGATCTGGAAATCGGCGGATACTTTCATCCACCCGCAAGTCGTGAGCGCGCTGGAGCAAGCGGACCGCACGGTGCTCACCCTCAAGGACACGACCGCGATCGGTGTGACGCCGAAGCGCTTCCTGCGGACACGGGTGGTGCAGCAATAGCGCCGCCAGCAAGGAGTAAATGGCTGCCGGGCGTTTTCCTGAAAACCGTGAAGGATGAGGCCTCCCATCGGCGTATGGTGGATTCCGCCGGCCCTGAGGGTCTCCATCAATCCTTTCAAGCTCCATTCATGCGCCCGATCCTTTCCGCGTTGTTCCTGGGAATCGTCCCCGTCTCCGCCGCTGACGAGAAGTCCGGCAATACGCCGCCGCAGATTTCCAAGCTCACGCCCGCCGAGGAAGCGGCAGTTCTGAAGGACGTCACAGTCGCCGACGGCTTCGACGTCAGTCTCTTCTCCACCTCATCCGCCGCGAACTATCCGGTGTATGTCGCCGCCGCGCCGGGTGGCGATCTCTACGTCGCCTCGGATGGAAACGGTTCGCTCGGGCGTGACCCCGGACGCGGGCGGATCATCCGCCTGCGCGACACCGATAAGGACGGTCGGGCCGATGAGACGCTGGAATTCGCCAAGGACGTCGATTCGCCGCGCGGCATGGTCTGGGATCACGACCGCCTCTACGTCATCCATCCGCCGGATGTCAGCTGCTTCATCGATTCTAACGGCGACGGCCGTTCCGACGAGCGGAAGACCCTGATCCAGGGAATCGCCTTCGGTTTCAAGGACCGGCCCGCCGACCACACGACCAACGGGCTGAGTATCGGCATCGACGGTTGGTTGTATATTTCCGGCGGTGATTTCGGCTTCAAGGACGCCGTCGGCAGCGATGGCAAACACCTGCAACACCGCGCCGGCGGAGTGATCCGGTTCCGGCCCGACGGCTCCGGGATGGAGATTTTTAGCACCGGCACCCGCAACATCCTCGGCACGCCGATCAGTCCGCTGCTGGATCTTTTCGCCCGCGACAATACCAACGACGGCGGCGGCTGGAACGTGCGCTTCCACCATTTCACCGGACTCGAAGACCACGGCTATCCGCGGATGTATATCAATTTTAAAGATGAGATCGTCCAGCCGCTGGCAGACTACGGCGGCGGCTCCGGCTGCGGCGCGGCCTATCTATCGGAGCCGGGGATTCCCGCGGCATGGAACAACGCGCCGCTTACCTGCGATTGGGGAACCGGCGCGCTCTGGCAGCACACGCTGGAGCCGCAGGGCGCGACCTTCAAGGAAACCGCCACGCCGCGGCCGCTGATCAAGATGACCCGCCCGACCGATGCGGACGTGGACGGAATGAGCGGGATCTATCAAGCAAGCTGGAAGGGCGCGACCTTCAAATGGCAGGGTCCGGACGTCGGCTACATCGTCCGCGTCTCCCCGACCGGCTACGTGCCCGAGCCGCTGCCGGATTTCGAAAAGGCCGGCGATGCGGAACTCGTCCGCCTGTTGGAATCGCCCAGCCAGGTGCGGACGCTCGAAGCCCAGCGCGCACTCTTGCGGCGTCCCGGAACCGCCGCCATGAAGCAGGCGCTGCTCGCTCTGGCGGAAAATCCCGCCAAGCCGCTGCCCGCCCGCGTTGCCGCGCTTTACGCGCTGACGCAGCGTGCGGTGAAGGCCGGTTCCGCCGCTCCGGTCATCGCGGCGGTCGCGCCTCTCGCCGCCGAGCCCGCGCTCCAGCGTTTCGTCCTGCGCGCCCTCGGCGATGCCGGGCTCGACGGTTTCTCCACCGGCCAGACGACCGCGCCGGAGAGCGTTTATCTGGCCGGTTTGAAAAGCGGCGATCCGCGCACGCGGCTTGAGGCCATCGTCGGCGCGACCCGCCAGAACATGCGGAACCTCGCTCCGCAAATCGCCACCCAGCTCGGCGACGCGGACCCGCTCGTCGCCCACACCGCCTTCCGCGCGCTTGCCATGCTCAAGGCTGACGCGGCGTGCTTCGCGGTCATCGACGATGCCACGGCCTCGGCCGCCCGACGCCGCGGATCTTTGTTAGCACTCATGCGCATGCACACGCCGGAAGTCGTCCGGGGGCTCATCGCCCGCTTGGAAAAAACGAGCGAGCCCGCCGCGCGAGCCGAACTTCTCGCCGCGCTTTGCCGCCTGCATTTCCACGAGGGCGAGTGGCAAGGGGATTCCTGGGGAACCCGCCCGGACACCCGTGGTCCTTACTATCAGCCGGAAGCCTGGAGCGAGACTCCGGTGATCGCCGCCGTGCTCAAGTCCGAGCTTGAAAAAAGCGCGCCCGCAGCTCTGGCAGGATTGATCGGCGAGCTGCGGCTCAATCGCATCGAGCTCAATGGATCCCTGCAAAGCATCATGGCGCTGGTGAAGACGAATCCCGATTTTCTGCCGGAACTGGTCACCCAGCTCGCCGGCGCCGAGACGATTCCGGCCGAGGTCATTCCGGATTTGTTGACCGCGGTGAAGGGCGATTTTCCCGCTGAAACAAAGGCCAGCGCAGTCGCGATCCTCGCCAGGACCGACTCGAAGGAAGGCTGCCTGGCATCGCTCGGAGTTTTGGGAAAACTGGAGGAGATGAAAATTGCCGCCGCCAAGAGCGCGGTGGATGGTTTCCTCGCCTCCCCGAAGCTGGAGAATCACCATCAGCTGCTAGAAGAACAGGCTGCCAGACTCGATGGCACGGTTTCGCTGTGGGCGGATGCCGCGCTGTTGAATCTCAGCGCCCGCAAGACCGGCAGTCCCGAGTCGCGGGAACTATCCAAAAAAGACATCGACCGCGGATGGGGAAATCAGCAACGGCGTCTGCAGATTTTGAAGGCCATCCAGGCGACCCGCTTCCACGGTCTCGATGAACAGGTTGTCGCCGCCATAGAGGACAAGGACGCGGCCGTCGCATCCGCCGCCCAGGAAACCGCCAAGGTGCTCAAGCTGGAGAAAAAGGGCGAGGACAAGAGCCCGCTCGTCAGCACGCTGGCCCCTGCGGACGCCATCGCCGCAGTGATGAAAACCCGCGGCGACATCGCTCTCGGCGAGCAGGTTTTCACGCGCCAGAGTTGCACCACCTGCCACGCCGCGAGTCTCGATGAACCGCAGAAAGGCCCTTACCTCGGGAACATCGCCCAGACCTACAGCCGCGCCGATCTGGCGGGAAACATCATCGATCCGGGCAAAACCATCGCCCAGGGATTCGCCACCGAGCTGTTCACGCTGAAGGATGGCGGTGCGCAGATGGCCTTCGTCACCTTCGAGAGCGCCAATGAAGTGAAGGTCCGCAACATCGCCGGCCAGGAGTTCGCCTGGAAGACCGCCGACATCGTCCGTCGCGACAAACTGCCGAACTCGCTGATGCCGCCCGGCCTCGTCAACAACCTAACGGTCCGTGAATTCGCCAGCTTGCTCGACTACCTCGAATCGCTCGTGAAGAAGTAAACGCGATCGGCGTGCTCGCGCTTGATCCGGAAACCGGGCTTCTCGGCAAGCCGGATCACACCGTCTCCGCGCCAAGCCCGATCTGCCTGCTGTTCGCGCGCTGATAGTCGGCATGCAATGTGTCCCGGCTGTCTCAGCCGGGGATTTTGACGAGTTCACGGCATATTTTGCTGTTTGATGAGCGCATGGATCTTTCTGCTTCCGTTTGTCCCGTCATTCAAAGAACTTGCTGGTCAAGGTTCATGAAACCCAATCTCATGCTGTATGGCGATTGATTCCAAACTTGCCGAGGACCTGAAATCCCAAGGAGTGCATGTCACTTCTTTCGAGCAACTCATCAACTGGGGCCGCTCCAGTTCGCTGTGGCCGCTGCAGTTCGGGCTCGCCTGCTGCGCCATCGAAATGATCGCCGCCACCATGGCGAAATACGACATGGCCCGCTTCGGCGCCGAGGTTTTCCGGCCGTCGCCGCGGCAGGCGGACCTGATGATCGTCGCCGGCACGGTGACCAAGAAGATGGCCCCGCAGGTCGTGCGGCTCTACAATCAGATGGCCGAGCCGAAATACGTCATCGCGATGGGGGCCTGCGCGATTTCCGGCGGTCCCTTCAAGGACGGCTACAACGTGCTCAAGGGCATCGACCGGTTCATTCCGGTGGACGTGATGATTCCCGGTTGCCCGCCGCGGCCCGAGGCGCTGTTGGAAGGCTTGATGACGTTGCGCGACAAGATCGCTCACGAAAAATTGATAGGAAGCCACCGCGCCCGCCACGCCGATCCCGAGGGTGCCGCGGAAATGCCGGTGCCGGAGTTCGGCGCGCACGATCTCGAACCCACGGCCAACCGGGAAATTTGGAACCCGCCGACGATGGTCCGCGAAGCAGGAGGAGGCGAGGCATGAGCGCGGAAACCGTCATCGACCGGTTGCGTGAAGCCTTGCCGGATGCCGGCATCTCGCTCCGCAAAAACCCCGGCCCGTCCGGCCAGCATTCGTTGTTGGTGGATGCCGCGGACCTGATGGATGTCTGCACGGTCGTCCGCGACACGCTCGCGTTTGATTTGCTCTCAAACGTCACCGGCGTGGATTGGCCGGACGCCGCCAAGGCCGACGCCGTGGCAGTGCCTGCCGAAGGGGAGGGGACTACAATCGCCGGAGGATTTCTCGAAGTGCTCTATCATCTCTACTCGACCAGCCGCCGCGAAGGTCCGCTGGTCCTGCGCGCCCGCACCGTGGACCGGGAGAAACAAAACCAAATCCCCTCGGTCGTTGCCGTTTACCGCAGCGCCGAGTTCCAAGAGCGCGAAATTTTCGATCTGTATGGAGTTGAATTCACCGGCCACCCCGACCTGCGCCGCATCCTGATGTGGGACGAGTTCGAGGACCATCCGATGCGCAAGGACTACGTCGCGCCGGATGACTACGAATACGAACCCACGCCGCACGACGCCGTGTTGGAAAAAGCCAAAGCGCACTATCCCGCAGCCCCATGATTTCCGATCCGTCCATGTTCTCCTCGTCTCCCACGCTCGAACCGGGCGCGGATGACGACCAGTTGCTGCGGATCTCGTTAGGACCGCAGCACCCGTCCACGCACGGCGTGTTCCGCATGAACGTGGTGCTCGACGGCGAGACGGTCGTGAGCCTCAAGCCGGTGTTCGGTTATCTCCACCGCAACCACGAGAAAATCGCGGAGAACGCGACCTATCTGAGTTCGATGCCCTACACCGACCGGCTCGACTACATCTGTCCGCTCAGTAACAACTGGGCCTACGCCCACGCCGTGGAAAAGCTCGCGGGCATCGAGGTGCCGGAGCGCGCCGAATTCATGCGGGTGATCACCGCGGAGCTCACCCGCCTGATCAACCACACCGCCTTCATGGGTTTCATCCTCGGCGACATGGGCGCGTGGGGATCAGCACTGATGTATGCCTTCCGCGAGCGGGAGAAAATCCTCGATCTGTTCGAAGACCTGACCGGCGCGCGGATGATGGCGAACTTCATGCGCTTCGGCGGCTGCCGCAACGACCTGCCCGCGGGCTGGGCCGCCAAAGTGGGCGTTCTAATCGATGGTTACGGACCGTTTCTCGACGAGATGGAGCAATTGCTGGTGGGTAACGAAATCCTGCTGGCCCGCACTCAGGACGTCGGCGCGCTGCCGAAGGATGTGCTCATCAACGGCGGCATCACCGGCCCGATGTTGCGCGCCGCCGGGGTGAACTACGACATCCGCAAAGTGGAACCCTACGGCATTTACGAGCGCTTCGATTTCCGCATCCCGCTCGGTGAAAAGGGCGACTGTTACGACCGCATCATGATCCGTTTCCTGGAGATGCGCGAGTCGTTGAAGATCCTCCGCCAGGCGATCGACCAGCTTCCGGATGGCGACTTTATCCATCCCAAGGCGAAGATCCGCAACTTCAAGCCACCGGTCGGCGAGGCTTACGGCCGCATCGAGGGACCGAAGGGCGAACTCGGATTTCACCTCATCAGCGACGGCACCACCAACCCGTATCGCTATCGCGTCCGGCCGCCGAGTTTCATCAATCTCACCCTGCTGGAAGACATGTGCCTCGGCCTCGATCTGGCGGACGTGGTCATCATCCTCGGAAGCATCGACATCGTGTTAGGGGAGGTGGACCGATGAGCATCGACCGTCTGCCCGCGCCAAAGAAACCGGGGCGCTGGTCCGTGCCCGGTCTTGGCTTGCTTAAAGGCCTGGCGGTGACCGGAAAGAACATGGTCCAGAGCTTCTATCGCGAGGACCGCATGACCACCGTCCAGTATCCGGAGGAGCGCGCGCCGATCAGCCCGAATTTCCGGAACTTCCCGTTCCTCGTTTACGACAACGAGGATTCGTTGGCCGGTTTGCGCTGCGTGGCCTGCTCGATCTGCGAGAAGGAATGTCCGCCGCAGTGCATCTACATCGTGCTGGAGCGCGATGAGAACGGCAAGTCGCTCAAGCGGCCGAAGATCTTTGATATCGACGTCTCCGTCTGCATGAACTGCGGGATTTGCGCCGAGGTCTGCCCGTTCGACGCGATCTACATGGATGGCGAATACGAATTGAGCACGGACAACCGTTTCGAAGGCCTGTTATTCAACCGCGAACGCCTGGCGAAGTCCGCCGCCTATCACGCCAAGCTCCGACCCGAGCAGGCCGCCGAAGTGGAGGCCAAGCGCAAGGCGGAGGAAGAGAAAAAACTCGCCGCGCAAGCCGCGAAGGAAGCCAAGGCGAAAGCCGACAAGGAAGCCAAGGACAAGGCCGCCGCAGAAACCGAACAGAAAGGAGAGAGCGCATGAGTTTGTTAGCCGTCCAAACCGCCGTGCCTTCACTCTGGTCGCCGGAGTGGCTGCCCCGCTTGCCGCAGAGGTTGGTGGAAATGATCCTCCAGAATTTCGGCGCGCCGGATTGGCTGGTGTCGATCGCCGGATTCATCGTCGCCGCCTCCACCGTGGTCGGCGTGTTCATGGGCGGCTTCGCCTTGCTGTCATTGATCGAACGCAAAACGCTGGCCCGCATCCAGAACCGGATCGGCCCCAACCGCGCGGGCTGGTTCGGTATTCTCCAACCGGTGGCGGACGGCATCAAGATGCTGACCAAGGAGGACATCGTGCCCGCCAAGGCTGAGTGGTTGCTGCATCTGGCAGCTCCGATTCTAATCGTAATTCCGTCGATTCTCGCGCTCGGAGTGATTCCCTACGGCCGCGAATGGACGCCGGTGCCGCTCGAACTCGGGCTGTTGTTTTTCTTCTCGGTCGGCGCGTTGACGGAACTCTCGGTGTTCATGGCCGGCTGGGCGAGCGGATCGAAATTCCCGATGCTCGGCGCGATGCGGGCGATCTCGCAGATGGTGAGTTACGAACTGCCGCTGATCATCTCAGCGCTCGGCGTGGTGATGGTTTCCGGAACCCTCTCGCTGCCGATGATCGTGGACAAACAGGCAGGTTTCCAACTCGGTTTCATCCCCGCCTGGAACCTCTTCACCCCATGGGGATTGGTGGCGGGCCTGGTGTTTTACATCGCGGCCATCGCGGAGGCGAACCGCTGCCCGTTCGACCTGCCGGAGGGCGAGTCTGAAATCGTCGCGGGTCACATGACGGAATACTCCGGCTTCAAATACGCGTTGTTTTTCATGGGCGAATACCTAGGGCTCTTCGCCATCTCCGGGCTGGGCATCACGCTCTTCCTCGGTGGCTGGCAGGCACCGCTGCCCGGACTCGGCTTCGTGCCTTCATGGATCTGGTTCTTCTCGAAGCTGGCGGTGGTCATCATGTCCTTCCTCTGGATTCGCGGCACTTTCCCGCGCGTCCGGATCGACCAGTTGATGCGTTTCGCCTGGCTCTGCATGATCCCGATGGCGCTGCTGACGCTGCCGGCCGCGGCGATCTGGCACTTCGCCGGCCGCGGCCTGCTAGGCTGGGTGACGACCGTGCCGCTGCTGCTCATTCCCTGGGTGATTATCACCGTGATCTATAACAGACGCCTCGCCCCCGCCACACGGCACTACACCTTCGCCGAATGATCCCGCTCCTCATACTCTCTCCGCTGATCCTCCTCTCCGCCCTTGGCGCGGTGTGGAAGGCGCGGCCGGTCCATGCGGCGTTGTTGCTGGCGCTCGCGCTGGCTCTGAATGCCGTGCTCTATCTGGTGATCGGCGCGGACTTCATCGGTTTGGTGCAGTTCATGGTCTATGTCGGCGCGGTGGCGGTGCTGATCGTCTTCTCGCTACTGATCACCCGGCCCGGCGACGAGGCGGAGGAAATCGCGCGGCGTCCGCGTTCCCTGCTGCCGGGACTGGTTTGCACGGTGCCGGTGCTGGCGGTGTTGATCTGCTCGATTTCACGGGTGTCCCCACCCGCGGCCGTCGAAGCTCCTGCATTTTCGGTGGAGCAACTTGGCACGGCGCTTTTCACCACGCACGCGCCCGCCGTCGTCACGGTGGGTGTCTTACTAACCGCAGTGATGATCGGGGCGGCGTTGTTTGCCCGCGATGCCGGTAAGAAGCCTCAAACCCCTTCCGACTCATGACGCCGCTTGCACTCCTGCTCACGCTTTCCTCGCTGCTGTTCACGCTCGGCCTGTTCGCCGTGCTGACCCGCCGCAACGCGATTCTGATCCTCGTCGGCATCGAACTGATGCTCAACGCGGCCAACATCAATTTCATCGCCTTCTGGCGTTACGGTCCGCCCGACCCGGAGCTAACCGGGCCGATGTTCGTCCTGTTCTCGATCGCCATCGCGGCCGCGGAAGCCGCCGTGGGCCTGGCCATCATCCTGATGGTTTTCCGCCACACGCGTTCCACCGACCTCGACAAACTGGATACGCTCCATGGTTGAAAATTTACATCTCCTGCTCGGGTTGGTGCCGCTGCTGCCTCTGCTAGCGGGCGGGATCATCGCGTTTCTGCCGAACCGCCGCGGGCGGATCGCGTCGAAACTCGCGGTGGTGGCCCTGGTGGGTTCCTGCCTGATCGCGCTGGCGGCCTTGTTCTGCGCGCTGGCACCGTCGGAGGGAAAACCCTTGGTAGCGACTTCGTTGACTTGGCTCACCTACGGCGATGTGGCGTTGAAAGTCGGCTTGTTGCTCGATCCGATGAGCGCGGCGATGGCGGCGATGGTCACGTTCGTCGCGTTGTGGATCTTCATCTACAGCATCGGCTACATGGAAAACGAGGCGCGCTTCGGGCGCTTCTTCGGGTTCCTCTCCTTGTTCTGCGGCGCGATGCTGCTGGTGGTTTTATCGAACAGCTTGCTGCTGCTGTTCATGGCGTGGGAACTCGTCGGCCTCGCCTCCTACATGCTCATTGGATTCTATTTTGAAAAGCCCTCCGCCGCCGCTGCCGCGCAGAAAGCCTTCATCACCACCCGCGTCGGCGACATGGCGTTTTTCCTCGGCATGATCTGGCTCTATCGGCAGTCCGGCACGCTGCTCTTCTACGATGGCGGAAACGGTTTGCTCGAATCCGGCGCGCTCGCGTCGCTGGCCGGCACCACCACCATCGGCGGACTAACGGTTTCGGCCGCCGCCGCGCTGCTACTGCTGGTGGGGGCCATGGGGAAATCCGGCCAAGTTCCGCTGCACACCTGGCTTCCCGACGCGATGGAAGGCCCGACTCCGGTGTCCGCGCTGATCCACGCCGCGACGATGGTCGCCGCCGGTGTGTTCATGGTCGCCCGCACCCATCCGATTTTCGCGAATGGCGGAGGATTGACCGTGCCACTCACCGCATGCGCGTGGATCGGCGGAATCACCGCGCTTTACGCCGCGCTGGTGGCGCTTGCGCAAACCGACATCAAACGCATCCTCGCCTACTCGACCGTCTCACAACTCGGCTTCATGATGGTCGCGCTCGGCACCGGCGGGGTGGCGGCGGCGATGCTCCACCTGATCTGCCACGCGTTCTTCAAGGCCTTGCTCTTCCTCTCCGCCGGCTCGGTGATCCACGGCTGCCACGGCGAGCAGGACATCCGCAAGATGGGCGGGCTTTCCAAGTCGATGCCCCGCACCTTCGTCGCCTACGCGGTCGGCATGATGGCGCTCTCGGGGTTCCCGTTTATCTTCTCCGGCTTCTGGAGCAAGGAGGCGATCCTGCACAGCGCGCAGGTTTGGCCTGGCGGCAAAGGCCCGTTTTTGTTAGCAGTCGCGGCGGCCCTGCTGACTGCGTTTTACATGACCCGCCAGGCCTTGCTGGTGTTCCGCGGTCGTCCCCGGACACCCGGCGTTTCCCATCCACACGAAAGTCCTTCCGTGATGATCGTGCCACTCTACGTGCTGGCCGCAGGTGCTGTCCTGCTGTCCCTTGTCGGCACGCCTATCTGGCCGTGGTTTGAAAAATGGATCAACGGCGAGTCGGCAGTCTTCGATGGCGGTGCACTGAACCACGGGCTCGGACTGATCACCCTCTCGCTGGGAATCGTTACCGTCGGCGTCGGCCTGGCCTGGAAGGTCTATCGAAATCCATCGGACGACAGCAACGCCCCCGATCCCTTGGCGGGAAAACTCGGCGGCGTCTGGAATTTCCTCGAACGCGCGATGGGCTTCGACGCGCTCTACGAAAAAGCCATCATCGGACCGCTCGCGTTCTTCGCAGGTGCCATCGACGCCCTGGAACGCCAGATCTTCGTGCCGTTGATGGGCGTCGGTGAGGCTTGCATCAAGACCTTCGGCCGCTGGACCGGAGCATCCGATGAAAAGGGCCTGAACGATGGCTTCAACCGCATGTGTTCCGGTTTGCAAGACCGCGCCGATTCCGCTTCCCGCAGTCAGAACGGTCGCCCGCAGGGTTATCTCCGGGCCATCGGCCTCGGGATGTCCGTCCTCCTCATTCTCTATTTCTGGCTCAGCGCCTAGTCACGCCATGTTGTTACTCTCACTCTTGCTACTCCCCTTGGTGGGTGCCGTGTTGATCGCCGCATGGCCCGGTCTGGACCGCAGGTGCGCGGTTCGCCTTGCGATCACGTGGGCCATCGTGCCGGTGGCGGTGGTCGCCGCGATCGGCTTGCAAGGCGGCGCGTCCTGGTCGCTGCCGTGGATGCCGGACGCGAACATCCATCTGGCCTTCCATGCCGACGGCACCTCGTGGCTGTTCCTGCTTCTAACATCGATGATCACGCTGTTCTCGCTCGCGGTATCGGGCAGGTTGAACATCGGAGACCGCGCCTATTGCGCGTTGATCCTGGTGATGGAGTCGATGCTCTTCGGCGTCTTCACCGCCACCCATTTTATCCCCTGGTTCCTGTGCTGGGAGATGACCTTGATTCCCGCCTATCTGCTGATCCGGCTATGGGGCGGCAAGGGCGCGCCGCGAGCGGCGCTGCGGTTCTTCGTCGTCACCCTGGCGGGCGGGGTCTGCATGTTGTTGGGTTTCCTCGCCTTGCAGTTGTCGGTCGGCACCATGGATTTCGCGGAGCTGGGCCGACTCGCCGCCAATCACGAGCTTGCCGCGGGTCTGGCCAAATCCTTCTCCTCCACCGGTCTTGAGGGTTACACGCTGTTGACGGTGGTTGCCGTTGCGGTGTTCCTCGGGCTGGCGGTGAAAATCCCCGTAGTGCCGTTTCACGCGTGGTTGCCGGACGCTTACGCGGAGGCTCCGACTCCGGTCACGATCCTGCTAACCGGCCTGCTCTCGAAGATGGGCGTTTACGGGTTGTTCAGGGTTTTCCTGCCGATTTTCCCCGAGGTGCTGCCGGGGTTGGCTCCCTGTTTGACCGCGCTGGCGGTGGCGACTGTGCTGCTAGGCGCGGTCGCCGCTCTCGCGCAAAAGGATCTGAAGCGAATCCTCGCCTACTCATCCGTCAACCACCTCGGTTACTGCGTTCTCGCCGTGGCGGCGGTGGCCGCGGCTCAAACGGACCGCGCCGCGATGGCATCGGCGGTTTCAGGCGTCGTCTTGCAGGCCTTCAATCACGGGGTGATCGCTGCGGCGTTGTTTTTCGGCATCGGCATTCTCGAAACGCGGAGCGGGGGACAACGCGGCTTGAATGATTTCGGCGGCCTGCGCGCGCGCATGCCGGTGTTCTCCGGGCTGATGGGACTCGCGTTGTTCGCCTCGCTAGGACTTCCCGCCTTGAGTGGATTTGTCGGGGAGTTTCTAATCTTCAACGGCGTGTTCGGACTGGTTCCATGGTCCGCCGCCATCTCGGTGATCGGCTTGCTGCTCACCGCCGTTTTCCTGCTCCGCATAATCCGCAAGGTGTTCCACGGTCCCTTGCTTCCGGCCATGGAAAAATGGACCGACCTCACCGTCGGCGAGCGCTGGTTGTTCGCGCCCGCCATCGCCTTGATCGTGATCCCCGGCCTGTGGCCGCAGGTGCTCCTTCACTTCATCAATGGCGACACGCTCCGCCTGCTCGACCTTCTCCACCCGATCCCATGACTCCCGCCTGGACCATTCTATCCGCTTTCGCCGGGGCCTTGCTGGTGCTCCTGCTGCCCGCCCGCATGGCCCGAGTGATCGCTCTCGCCGCTTCGCTTGTGGGTGCGATGGCTGCGGCTATTTCCTGTCTGACGCGCTTGGGAAATCCTGCGGATCCCGTCTGGTCGTTCGACCGCCCGTGGATTCCAAGTCTCGGCGTCCGCTTCCATCTTGCCGCCGACGGGCTTTCTCTAACCTTGCTCTTGCTCACCGGCATCGTGGCGGTCGCCGGGGTGTTGTTTTCCTGGAACGTGGAACGCCGGCCACGCGCGTTTTTCGCCTTTTTCCTGACCATCATCGGCGGGGTTTACGGCGTGTTCCTCAGCCGCGACGCTTTCCTGCTGTTTGTTTGTTATGAAATCGTGATCCTGCCGAAATACATGCTCATCGCCATCTGGGGATCGACCCACAAGGAATACGGCGCGATGAAACTCACGATGTATTCCATCGGCGCGAGCGCGCTGATCATCATCGGGCTGGTGGTCGCCTACGCCGCTGCCGGCGGGACCAGTTTTGATCTCGCGCATCTCGCAGCCGCGCAGTATTCGCCGGCGCTTCAGGCTTGGGCGTTTCCCGTTCTCTTCCTCGGCTTCGCGGTGTTGGCGGGCATGTGGCCGTTCCACACCTGGGCGCCGACCGGTCACGTCGCCGCTCCTACTGCGGCATCGATGCTGCTCGCGGGCGTGGTGATGAAACTCGGGGCTTACGGCGCGCTGTGCGTGGCCATGCCGCTGTTTCCGCAGGGTTTCGAGCAATGGAAGCCGGTGATCGCCGGGTTGGCGGTGATTGGAATTGTTTACGGCGCGCTGACTGCCTTGTCGCAGAAGGACCTCAAGTTCGTGATCGGTTATTCTTCCGTCAGTCACATGGGTTTTGTTTTGCTAGGTCTCGCCGCCGGCACGCACTGGGGCCTGCGCGGCGCGGTGTTACAAATGATTTCCCATGGCATCATCGCCGGACTTCTCTTCGGCATCGCCGGGCGCGTGGTCTATGAACGCACCCACACCCGCGACTTGTCGGAGCTCCGAAAGTTCGATCTGTGGCGCACCCTACCCGGAGCGACGGTGGGCTTCACCCTCGCCACCGCGGCGTCGATGGGACTGCCGGGATTCAGCGGATTCGTGGCGGAAATCTCGGTGGCGATCGGCCTCTGGCAATCCTATCCGTGGTTGGTGCCCGTAATCGCGGTGGGAATCATCATCACCGGCGCGTTCTCGTTGCGCGCCTTGCACAAGACGTTCTTCCCGGTGAGGAAATCCGACGATGCCGTAGCGCCCGCTCTTCCGTGCCTGACCTGGCCTGAGATTTCGGCCATCTCGCTTTTGATCGCGGTTTCCCTCGCCATCGGTATCTATCCGAAGCCGTGGGTCGTCCTGATCGACGACGGACTGCGCTCGCCCTTGTTCCAATCCATCCTTTCCAAACCGTGAACTATTCCGCCCTATTCATGCAATTGCTACCGGAAGCCGTGCTGGTGATTACCGCGCTGGTCTTGCTGGGCGTGGCGGTGGCTTACGAGTCGAAAACCCTGAAGCCGTTGCCGGTCAATTCAGCCATCGGAATAGCCACCTGCGGAATCCTGCTAGCGACGGTGGCCTGGTGGTTCGCTCCGCCCGAAAGACTGAAGGGTGGCATCGATATCATCAGTGGAGCCCTCTTCCATTTGAAGCTGCCGGAGGTTAAAAGCGATTCATCGTTGATCGCGACCGACGGGCTGGCACGCCTGTTCAAGGGTTTGGTTCTGGGACTTGGCCTGTTGGCGGTGTTGCTGCCGCCCGCCCGCCGGGAAATCGCGCAGCCCGGCGAGTTCTACGCGCTGATGTTGTTCGCTCTCACCGGCCTGTTACTGACGACGGGCACCAACCATCTGCTGTTCCTGTTCGTTGCGCTGGAGCTGGCGAGTCTCTCGCTCTATCTGCTGGCCGGGTTTTCGCGCGGCGCGCGGGCTGCCGAGGCGTCGCTCAAGTATTTCCTGTTTGGCGGCGTCTCGGCCGCCTTCCTGCTGTTCGGGCTGAGCTTGATCTACGGCTTCTCTCATTCGGCGAGCTTGCAGGGCGTGGCGGTCGCGCTCGCCGCGGGTCCTCCATCTCCGTTGGCGATCGCCGGGCTGGTGATGGTGGTCGTGGGGCTGGGTTTCAAACTTGCCGCCGCGCCTTTCCACTACTGGGCTCCGGATGTCTATCAGGGCGCTCCCGCGACCAGCGTCGCGCTGGTCGCCGCTGCGTCCAAGGCGGTGGGACTGGTGGTGCTCGTCCGTTTCCTGATGATCGGTTTTCACGCCGCTTCCGGATCAGCCGCCTGGGGCGGAATGGTTGCCGGTTGGTCGTCGTGGCTGGCCGTGCTCGCGGCGGTTTCGATGGTTTTTGGAAACGTGCTGGCACTCGCCCAGACCAGCGTGCGACGCCTGCTGGCATACTCGGCGGTCGCCAATACCGGATATCTGCTAGTGGCGCTGAGTGCGAACGGTGTGTCCGCCGCCGGGGCCGCGTTGTTTTATGTGGTCGTCTACGGATTGGCGACGCTCGGAGCGCTCGCCGTCGCCGCCTCCGTGGAGCGGGAGCGCGGAAATGATTCGCCCTCGGCATTCGCGGGACTCGTTCACCGTTCACCGTGGCAGGCGGTGGCGTTGATGGTTTTTATGACTTCACTTGCCGGGATTCCGCCCTTGGCCGGGTTTGTCGGCAAGTTCGCCATGTTCAGTGCGGCCATGGCGGAATCCACCAAGAGCGGGACGCCCGGCTTGACGTGGTTGGTGGGTCTGGCCGCCATCATGAGCGCCATCTCGCTTTATTATTACCTCTCGGTTCTCAAACAAGCCTTCGTCAAGGAAGCACCGGATGGAGAGGCGATTGCGGATTCCACCGTTTCACCTTCCCATCTGTTGGCGATCGCTCTGCCGGCGGTGGCGCTCGTGGTTCTCGGGCTTTTTCCCGCGCTGTTACTTGATCCGATCGCCCGGGCGGTGGCCGAATCGCTGGATCTGCGCTGATTCGGGGTTGATCCGCCGCGGATCAGATTTATTCCACGGGGTGGAACTTCACGTTGCGCTGGTGGCAAGTTGCCTTCAAAGTGGCTGCGATGAAAAAAGCAGCTATTGGATTTGTCGGAGTTGGAAGAATGGGGTCTAACATGGCCCGGCGTCTCGCGGATCTGGGATACCCGGTCGCGGCGGTTTATGACCACCATGAGGGGAGTGCCTCATCGCTTGCCGTCGAACTCGGCTGCCTGGCGGCCAAGACACTGCCCGAGGTCACTGCGGCGGCGGACGTCATCTTCACGGTCGTGACGGATGATGATTCGATGCGCACCATTCTGGAGGGCGACGAGTCCCTGCTCAAGGGCGCGGCGGGCAAGGTATTCATCCACTGCGCCACGGTAAGTCCGGCGGCGCATGAAGCTGCGGAAGCCGCGGCGGAAGCCGTCGGCGCCTCGACGCTCGCGGCGAGCATGGCGTCGAGCATCACCCAGGCGCGCCAGGGCACGCTCTATCTGATGGTCGGCGGCGAGCCCGCGGTTTTTGAGCGGATGGAGCCGCTGCTGCAGGATATTTCCAGCTCGCTGCGGCACGTCGGGCCGGTTGGAAACGCGGCGAGGATCAAAGCGCTGGTGAACATGGTCATGAACATCAATACCGCCGGGCTTGCCGAGGGCTTGGGGCTTGGCGCGGCGCTGGGACTGGACCTGCAGTTGCTCAAGGAGGTTTTCTCGCAGACCGGCGCGAACTCGCGGGTGCTGGAAACCGATGGCGACGACATGATCACGCGCGAGCACGAATGTTATTTCTCCGCGGCACACGCGGCGAAGGACAGCGGCATCGCCAACGCCATGGCCGATGGTGCCGGGGTGATCGTCCCGCTGTCCCGGGCGACCGAGGTGCAGTACCGGAAAATGATCGACCTCGGGCTCGGAGAACTCGACAAGTCGGGGATCGCGGAACTCACTTTCCCGGACCGTGCGAGGCACTAACTGATTTCAACATGATAACAGGAACAGAAATTCGAAACCGGTCGGGCGAGAGCCTCGACTACACGTTCCATCCGGGCAGCCGGGCGGATGCATTGGTGATTCTTGGCCACGGGGTGACGGGCAACAAAGACCGTCCGCATCTTGTCGCGCTGGCGGACGGCCTTGCAGCGCTTGGCTGGCCGTGCCTGCGAATTTCCTTCTCGGGAAACGGTGCGTCGGAAGGACGCTTCGGGGATTGCAGCATTACCAAGGAGATCGGCGACTTGCAGGCCGTGCTCGACGTGGTTCCTAACAATGTGAATGTCGCTTATGCGGGGCACAGCATGGGCGGTGCGGTCGGGGTGCTCACGGCGGCCCGGGACATCCGGATCCGGGCTTTGGTTTCACTGGCGGGAATGACCCGCACCGCCGCATTTGTGGAGCGCGAGTTTTCCGGAGTCACGCCGGACGCGGGCTTCATGTGGGAGGATGAAAATTTCCCGCTGTCGTCCACTTTTGTCGATGACCTGAAGTTGATCGACAACACCCTTGATGCGGCGGAGGCGGTGACCCAGTCGTGGTTGTTGATCCACGGCGATGCGGACGATCTCGTGCCGGTGCAGGACGGGCTCGACGCCTTTGCCGCCGCCACTTGCGAGAAGCAGTGGCTGGAAATCAGCGGGGCAGGGCATTCGTTTGACGAATCGAGCTACCCGCAGCTGGTGGAGGCGGTTGATGAATGGCTGCGGGGGGCGTTCGGTTGAGGTTCAGACATCCTGATCCGGTTCTCGCGACTCTCGGGTATTTGATGATCCAATCGGAAAATGATTTGGCACATACACGCACAAGCCATCCACAATGAATGTCGCGGCCGCGACATTCATTGTGGCGCGTTATCGTATCGGCTGCGTGTTTCACTTGCTGAATGCACCAAATCATTTTCCGCCTGGATCAGGATGTCTGAGGTTTTTGATTTCACGGCGCAAGAGGGTTGAGCCGGCGCGCGGTGCTAGCTAGGGTTGCGGCATGCGGATTGATATCGTGACGTTATTCCCCGAGGTGGCGCTGGCTCCGCTGAGTGATTCGATCATCCAGCGGGCGCGCGCGGCGGGAATCGTGGAGGTGATCGGGCATCAATTGCGGGACTGGTCGGAGGACAAGCACCGGCGGGTGGATGACTCGCCGTGCGGCGGCGGGCAGGGGATGTTGCTCAAGCCGGAGCCGTTGTTCGCGGCGGTGGAGGCGCTGCGCGGGCCGGCGACGCGGGTGATTTTGATGACGCCGCAGGGTAAGCCGTTCAAGCAGGCGGTGGCGCGGGAACTGGCGGCTGCGGAACATTTGTTGATCCTCTGCGGGCACTACGAGGGGGTGGACCAGCGGGTGATCGAGGCGCTGGTGGATGAGGAGATCTCCATCGGTGACTATATTTTGACTAACGGCGCGCTGGCGGCGGCGGTGTTGTGCGACGCGGTGATCCGTTTGCTGCCCGGAGCGCTGGGCGACGAGCGCTCGCCGGTGGACGAGTCGTTTTCCGATCCGAATTTGCTGGAAGCCCCGGCCTACACGCGGCCGATCGAGTTCCGTGGGATGGTAGTGCCAGAGGTGCTGATCTCGGGTCATCACGGGAAAATCTCGGCGTGGAAGGAGGCGCAGGCGCTGGAGCGGACGCGGCGGAACCGGCCGGATTTATTGGAATCTCCGCGGGCGGACAGTGAAATTTGAAATGGAGGGAGAATTTCGTTTTCCGATTCCAAATTCATGCCAGACTCATTTTCGTGAAAACAATGACGGACGCGGCATCGGAGAATCTAGACGAAGATCGCCCGCGCGTGGAGCCGGCCACGATCGAGGATTTGCCGGCGTTGACCGAGTTGGTGATGAATCTTTTCGATTTGTCGGGCGACTTCTCGCCGGATCGCGCGGTGCAGGAGCGCGGCTTGCAGTTAGTCCTCGAACAGCCGAACCGCGGCCGGATCTTCGTGGTGCGCAACCAGCACCAGATATTCGGGATGGTGAATTTGTTGTTCACCATTTCCACGGCCTGCGGCGGGTTTGTGATCCTGATGGAGGACGTGGTGATCCACCCCAACCACCGTGGCCAGGGCTACGGCACGATGCTGGTGGACTACGTAGTGGATTTCGCCAAGAAGAAGCACTTCAAGCGCATCACATTGCTAACGGACCGGATCAGCGCGGAGTCGCAGGAGTTTTTCAAGAAGCAGGGCTTCGATTATTCCAGCATGATCCCGATGCGGAAAATCATCGACTGACGGCGGGCTTGGAGGATCAATGCCCCTGCGGTTTTTGTCGAGGCTCCCACTCTTTTCGGGAACGCGAGCGTACGGATAGAACGACGGGGATGCCGGGAGCGGGGTGGGCGGCGCGGTAGCGGTTGACGATGTAGGACTCGTAACTGGTGGCCATGAGCCGCTTGTCGTTGACGAAGAGCACGATGGTCGGGACCGGGATGACGCTGTATTTCTCCTCCACGGCGGCGGTGGCGTAGTAAAGCTTGAGGCGCTTGTTGAGCTTCTTGTCGATCGGCGGCGGGGTGGCCACGAAGGCACCTTGCAGGATGCGGTTGAGCTGGCCGGTGCCGGGGATGTTCTGCGCGCCTTTTTTAATTTTGAGCGCTTCCTTGAGCACGTGATCCACGGAGCCGCCGGTTTTCGCCGAGCAGGCGACGAAGGGGGCGTAGTGGAGGAAGAAGAGTTCCTTGCGGACGTGTTCGGTGGCTTCTTCGAGCCGCGCGGTGCGGTTGGCTCCGGGGTGGAAGAGGTCGAACTTGTTGAGCACGATCAGGCAGGGTTTTTTCTCCTCCATGATCAACTGGGCGATCTTACGGTCCATCGAGGTGATCCCTGCTGCTAGGTCGATGACGAGCACGCAGAGGTCGGCGCGGCGGACGGCTTTCTCGGTGCGCATCGCGGAGAAGACCTCGACGGAGTTGTCGCGCTTGGCCCGCGGGCGGAGGCCGGCGGTGTCGATGAGGGTGAATTTCTCGCCCTCGAAAGTGTAGGGGAGATCGACCGCGTCGCGGGTGGTGCCGGCGATTTCGGAGACGATGGTGCGCTCGTCGTGGAGGATGGCGTTGACCAGCGAGGACTTGCCGGCGTTGGGCTTGCCGACGATGGCGAGCTTGATGCCGACGGCTTCGGCGACTTCGGCCTCGGCCTCGGTTTCCGAAACGAGAGGGGCGATGACGGCGTCGATTTCATCGCAGAGAACGCCGAAATTCCGGCCGTGCTCGGCGGAGACGAAGACGCTGTTGCCAAGACCGAGGCGGGTGAAATCGGAGTGGGAATTCTCGTGCTTGTCGTCGTCCACCTTGTTGATGACGAGCAGCACGGGAGGCTTGGCCTTGCGGAGTTTTTGCGCGAGCGCTTGATCGACCGCGGTGAGGCCGGCGTGGGCATCGACCACGAACAGGATCAAATCCGCGGTTTGCATCGCGATGTCCGCCTCGATGGAGACCTGTTCGTCGAAGCCGTCCTCGATCCCGCCGCCGATGCCGCCGGTGTCGATGAGCGTGCAGGCGACCTGGGTGGCCTTGGAAGGCGCGGCGATGCGATCGCGGGTGACGCCCGGTTGGTCGTGGACAATGGCGATCTTCCGCCCGGCAAGGCGGTTAAAAAGAGCGGACTTCCCGACATTCGGGCGTCCGACGATGGCAACAGTAGGCATGGCGGAGGGATGTAGGGGCAGAACGAAGCAAAGGCAAGGTCGGAGGTTTTTTTCCGAAATGGCGCTTCAAATGTCCCCGGCGCGGCGGAGTTCGTCGTTATAGAAAAACCCCGCCTTTGCAGGCGGGGTTGATTTTACCGAACGGGAGATGGCGGAGCGGACGGGACTCGAACCCGCGACCTCCAACGTGACAGGCTGGCGCTCTAACCAACTGAGCTACCGCTCCATGTCCCGCTCGGGTGCGGGACGCTATTTAGCCGACCCTGACTGCGCAATCTCTTTTTTAAGCTTTTCTGATTTTTTTGCCGCAGCCTTTTGAAGGCTCAAGAAAGCGCCTCGACCGCGGCTTCCAACGATGCGAGATCCTCTACGGAATGGACGGTGACGTCCTTGTCGATCTTCGAGACGAGACCGGCGATCACCTTGCCGGGGCCAAGTTCGAGGAAGGTGCGGTGGCCTCGGGAGATGAGCAGTTGGATGGATTCCGTCCAGCGGACGGAGCCGGTGACTTGCTTTTCCAGCATGCTGCGGATCTCCGCGACGTCCGATACGAGGGAGGCTCCGAAATTACAAACGACGGGCAGGGCGGGGGACTCGAAGGAAACCGTGGCGAGCTCGGCGGACAGCTTGTTCTGGGCGCTTTGCATCAGCCGCGAGTGATAGGCGCCGGCGACGTTGAGTTTGATGGCGCGGCGGATGCCGAAATCCTTGGCTTGGGCGATGGCGGCATCGATCCCGGAGGCGGTGCCGGAAAGCACGATCTGGCCGGGCGCGTTGAGATTGGCGACATCCACATTGGCCGCGGCGGCGAGCGCGCGGACCTGGGCTTCCTCGCCGCCGATGAGCGCGGCCATCGCGCCCTCGGTCGCTTTGCAGGCTTCCTCCATGAATTCCCCACGGCGGGCGACGAGGCGCAGACCGTCTTCGAATGAAAATGTCCCGGCGGCGGCGTGGGCGGTGAATTCCCCGAGGGAAAGCCCAGCGGCGGCGACCGGCACGAGATCCGGCAGTCGCTCGCGGATCAAGGCGAGCGCCATCAGGCCATGGAGATATAAAGCGGGCTGGCAGCGTGAGGTCCGGGTCAGCTCCACATCGGGGCCGTCGAACATGATGTCCGAGAGGGGAAAGCCGAGGGCTTTGTCGGCGTGCACGGCCATGCTGCGGGCGGTGGCGGAGTTTTCCACCCAGTCTTTACCCATGCCCGTTTTCTGGGCGCCTTGTCCGGAGAATAAGAGAACGATTTGGCTCATGTCGGGCGAGGTTTAGTGAAATCCAAGCGGCGAGGAAAGGGGAAATACCCGCGTGCGGCACGTCATCTCAACTTGTGGATTCCTGCGATCCGGTGGATCATGGCGCGTCATTGCCATGTTACGTTTTTTCCATCTCCTTTTTCCCGTTCTAGCGGCGCTGGCGCTTCTCCCGTCCTGCCAGACGCTCCATTTCTACGGCCAGGCCATCAGCGGGCAGTTGGAAATTTCTAGGAAAAGCCGGCCTAACGATGAGGTCCGCGCCGACCCCGCAAGCCGGCCCGCCCTGCGCAGCCAGCTTGCGGCGGTGGAGGAAATCCGCCGCTTCGCCAGCGACCATCTCTCGCTCCCGGGCGATACCAGCTACGGCAAATACGCCGATCTCGGGCGCCAGCACGTCGTCTGGGTGCTTTACGCCGCACCCGAATTCTCCCTGAAAGCGAGAACCTGGCATTCCACGAACTCACCCATCGCAAGGTCTTCCACCGGGGCGACACGGTCTTCAATGAATCGCTCGCCAACGTCGTCGCCGAGGAGGGCGTCAAGCGCTGGCTGCGTCATGAGGGCCGCCACGTGGATTTGAGGAACTACGAACAACGTCTGGTCCGGCGCCGCGAGTTCTATCGGGAAATCGACCGCTCCCGCTGGAACCTCGAAAAACTTTACGCTTCCGGCCAAGCCTCGCCCGCCATGCGAGAGAAAAAAGTAGCGATCCTCGCAAACCTGCGCGATCAGTTCCGTAATCTTCAACGCCGCTGGGGTGGACGCGGACTCGAACCCTGGCTCGTCGAGGACATCAACAACGGTCACATCGTCTCGCTTAAAATCTACGCCGCGCACATGCCGGCCTTCGAAAACCTACTCCAGCAGTGTGGTGGAAATCTCGAGCTCTTTTTCAAAAAGGCCGATCACCTCAAACTCCCCAAAAAATGAACACTCCATCAGACGACCGACGAACCGCGCACGACTCGATGGGCGAAATGGAAGTCCCGGCAGACGCGCTTTACGGCGCGTCCACCCAGCGCGCGGTGATGAACTTCCCGATTTCCGGAACCCGTCTGCCACCGCGCCTGATCCAAGCCCTCGGCTTGATCAAGAAAGCCGCCGCCGAGACCAACGCGGAGCTCGGCCTGCTAGAACCCGCGCTGGCCGCGTCCATTGCCGGGGCGGCGGAGGAAATCGCCGCGGGTCTGTATGACGACCAGTTCCCGGTGGACATCTATCAAACCGGCTCGGGCACCTCCACCAACATGAACGTCAACGAGGTGATCGCGAGCCGCTGCGACCAGCTCTCGGTGGCCGTCCATCCGAACGATCACGTCAATCTCGGGCAATCGTCGAACGACACCTTTCCCACCGCGATCCATGTCGCGGCGGCGCAGGAGATCCGCAACCGCCTGGTGCCCGCGCTGGAAAGCCTCGCCACCGCGCTGGAAGCCAAATCGCGGGCCTTTCACGGGGTTTTGAAAATCGGTCGGACCCATCTGATGGACGCCACGCCAGTCCGGCTCGGCCAGGAGTTCGGCGGCTGGGCGCGCCAGGTCCGGCTGGCGGTCACCCGCGCGTGGAAGGCGGTGGACGCGCTACTGGAACTGCCGTTAGGCGGCACCGCAGTCGGCACCGGGCTCAACACGCATCCGGATTTCGCCGCCAAGGCGATCGCCCGGCTGGGAGAGTTGACCGGGATTCCCTTCCGCGAGGCGGAGAACCACTTCGAAGCGCAGTCGTCCAAGGATGCTTGTGTCGAGGCGCACGGTCAGCTCGCGACCATCGCCGTCTCGCTGCACAAGATCGCTTGCGACGTCCGGCTGTTAGCATCTGGTCCGCGCTGCGGGCTGGGGGAAATCCGGCTGCCCGCCACCCAGCCCGGCTCGTCGATCATGCCCGGCAAGGTCAATCCGGTGATGGCGGAATCCGTCACCATGGTGGCGGCGCGCGTCGCGGGCAACCAGACGACCATCGCCTGGTGCGGCGTCGGCGGATTTCTCGAACTCAACGTCTCGATGCCTTTGCTCGCGGCCTGCCTGCTGGAGTCGATCAGTCTGTTGGGAAATGCGGCCGCCGCGTTCGGCGAGCGCTGCGTCGCCGGGATTCAAGCCGACGAGGAGCGCTGCAACGAGTTCATCGAGCTATCACTCTCGATGGTCACCGCGCTGGCCCCGCGCATCGGCTACGACCGCGCCGCCGCCATCGCCAAGGAGTCCGGCGCCAGCGGCCGCACTGTCAGGGAGATTTGTGCGAGCCGGCTCGACGAGCTCGGCCTCACCGCGGCGGAACTCGCCGGGTTGCTCGATGCGACGAGGATGAGCGTCGACGGCGGTTAGCCGATGTGGGGCCGGAACACTTTTTGCCTCATGAATCCGACAACTCGTTGGCGGGCGTGGCGGCGAAATTGAGCGAGTGGGTGAGTTTTTCCCGGCGCTCGCGGACGAGGCGGACGACGAGGGCGGTCCAGCCGGTCTGGTGGGAGGCACCGAGTCCCTCGCCGGTTTCCGCGTGGAAATACTCGTGGAATAACAGGAGGTCTTGCCAGTGCTTGACGTCGCTGTAGCGCTCGGCCTCGCCGAAGCAGGGGCGGTAGCCTTTTTCATCCGGGAGGAAGAGCGAGATCAGGCGGTCGCACAGATCGATGGCGACCTGGCGGAGCGTCATGAGATTTCCCGAGCCGGTAGGATATTCGATCTTGAAGGTATCGCCGTAGAAATAGTCGTAGCGTTCGAGCGCCTCGATGATGAGGAAATTGATAGGAAACCAGATCGGTCCGCGCCAGTTCGAGTTGCCGCCGAACATGTCGGTCGTCGCCTCGCCCGGCGTGTAAGGCACCTCGTGGCGCTGGCCGTGGTGCTCGAAGACGAAGGGCTTTTCCTCATGCGCCTTGCTCAGCGAGCGGATGCCGAAGTTGGATAGAAACTCCTTGGAATCGAGCATATAGGCGAGGCTCGCGCGGAGCCGCGCCTCGGACGGTATGGCGAGCAGGCAGCGGCCGGGGTTCTTGTTGCCGTGGACGCGGCGGACGGTGATGTATTTGAGCAGGTCCGGGCGGTTGGTGAGAAACCAGTCCATCCGCTTGCGGAAACTCGGCAGCGCGTCGATGGTTTTCTGTTTGATCACGGTCACGGCGCACATCGGCAGCAGGCCGACGAGCGAGCGGATCCGCAGCGGGATGGGCTCGCGGTGGTTGATGATGAGCTGGTCGTAGTAGAAGCCGTCGTCGTCGTCCCACAGGCCGGTGCCGCCGAGCGAGTTGATGGCATCGCAGATGTTGACGAAGTGCTCGAAGAATTTCGAGGCGATGTCCTCGTAGGCGGGCTTTTCCAAGGCGAGTTCGAGCGACATCGAGAGCATCGTTAGGCAAAACGAAGCCATCCACGCGGTGCCGTCCGCCTGGTTGAGCCGCCCGCCGCCGGGCAGCGAGTGGGAGCGGTCGAAGACCCCGATGTTGTCGAGCCCGAGGAAGCCGCCGCCGAAGACGTGGCGGCCCTCGACGTCCTTGCGGTTGACCCACCAGGTGAAGTTGAGCAGGAGTTTCTGGAAGGCGCGTTCGAGGAATAACAGGTCGCGGTTGCCCTTTTCATCGGCGATTTTATAGACCCGCCAGACGGCCCAGGCGTGGACCGGCGGGTTGACGTCGGAGAAGTTCCACTCGTAGGCGGGGAGCTGGCCGTTAGGGTGCATGTACCACTCGCGCAGCAGCAGCAGGAGCTGGTCTTTGGAGAAATCCGGGTCCACCGCGGAGAACGGGATCATGTGGAAGGCGGTGTCCCACGCGGCGAACCACGGGTATTCCCACTTGTCCGGCATCGAGAGGACGTCGCGGGCGTGGAAGTTCCGCCAGTCCGCGTTGCGGCCCTTGAGCCGGGCTTCGGATGGAGGCTCGCCGTTTTCGCCCTTCAGCCAGTCTTCGATGACGTAGTGGAAAAACTGTTTGGTCCATAACAGCCCGGCGTAGCCCTGGCGGCAGATCAGGCGCTCGTCGCGGGAAATGCCCTTGGGGATGACCTCGTCGTAGAACTCATCGCTCTCGGCGATCCGCTGATGGAAGACGTCGTTGAATTCCTGGAATCCATCATATCCGTTAGTCTCCTTGGTCGAGTGCAGGCGGCAGCGCACGGTGATGGATTTCCCGGCGGGGACCATGAATTTCAAATGCGCCGCGGCCTTGGTACCGGCGCGGGTGGGGGAGACCGCGGCTTTCTCGCCGTGGATCAGGTAGCGGTGGAAGGCGTCCTTGACGTAGGGCGTGGAGTTTTCCGTGCCGAAGACGCTCTCGCAGTTCGTCTCGTTTTCCGTGAAAAGCCACGGCGCCGGAGTCGGGAAATCCGGGGAATCCACCAGCAGTCGGAAATCGCCTAACGATTCGTGGCGGGCAGTGACCGCCGCGCCGTCGGCGGTGATGCCGGGTCTATTGACGGGCATTTCCCGGTTGTTCTCCCAGCTCCAGACGTTGCGGAACCAGAGCGTGGGCAGGACGTGGATCGGCGCGGGTTTCTTGCCGTGATTGGTCACGGTGATGCGCCATAGGATGTCGTTAGGGCTCCGCTTGGCGACTTCCTGGAGGACATCGAAATATTTTCCGCCGTCGAAAAGGCCCATGTCGGCGAGTTCCAGCTCGGGCCCGTTGCGGCCGAGTGCCTGGTTTTTCTCGCGGAGCGCGGTGTAGGGGAAGGTGGCCTGCGGGTATTTATAGAGCGCCTTGGTGTAGGAATGGGTGGGCGTGGAATCGAGGTAGTAATAGCACTCCTTCACGTCCTCGCCGTGATTTCCCTCGTTGCCGCCGAGTCCGAAGAGGCGCTCCTTGAGGATGGTGTCATTGCCGTTCCACAGCGCGGGGGCGAAGCACATCCGGCATTGGCGGTCGGTCCAGCCCTGCAATCCGTCCTCGCCCCAGCGGTAGGCGCGCCGGCGGGAATGGTCGTGCGGAAAGCTCGCCCAGCTGTTGCCGTGGTCCGAATAATCCTCGCGCACGGTGCCCCACTGGCGTTCGCTGAGGAAGGGTCCCCAACGCCGCCATTTTTTCTCGCCCGCCTTGTCTTCGGCGAGTCGCTGTCTTTCCCGATCCATTCGCGCGGAATGAAGCACGAAGCGTGCACACCTGCCAGCGAACAAGTCGGATGGCGGAAATTCCGGGGAATCGCGGAACTTTTGACAGCCGGGTCAGGATGGCTATGGTCCTGCCTTTCCAACGAGCCCCACCACTTTTTATCATGAGCGAAACCACCGTCGAAAAACACGTCTTCCAAGCCGAGATCCAGCAATTGCTCGATCTGGTCGTCCACTCCCTCTACACCGACAAGGAGATTTTCCTCCGCGAGCTGATTTCCAACGCTTCGGATTCGATGGAAAAACTCCGCCACATCGAGGCCACCGAGAAGGACGTGCACGAGCCGACTTTGCCGTTGGAAATCCACATCACCACCGACGCCGAGGCGAAAACCCTGACGATTTCCGATGCCGGCATCGGCATGACCCGCGAGGAACTGGTGAAAAATCTGGGCACCATCGCGCACTCGGGGACGAAGGCGTTTCTCAAGTCGGTGAAGGACAGCGGCAGCACGCCGGGCAACATGATCGGCCAGTTCGGCGTCGGGTTTTACTCGGCGTTCATGGTGGCGGACGAGGTGAAGGTCCACAGCCGCAGCTGGCGGGCGGAGGGCGAGGAGCTGGTCTGGATCAGCGACGGCAAGACCGGTTATGAAATCGAGGAATCCCCCGGCCAAGAACGCGGCGTGAAGATCGTGATGCACCTGAAGGAAGAACTCGGCGAGTATGCCGAGGAAACGCGCATCAAGCATCTCATCGAGCGTTACAGCAATTTCGTCGGCTTCCCGATTTTCCTCAACGGCACCCGCGTCAACGAGGTGGAAGCGCTGTGGCTGAAGAACAAGTCGGAGATCACCGAGGACGAATACAAGGCGTTCTATCAATTTGCCTGCAAGGCCTGGGACGAGCCGGCCTATCGCCTGCATTTCAGCGCCGACGCGCCGATCGCGATCAACGCGCTGGTCTTCGCGCCGAGCGAGAATCCCGAACGCACGGGCTTCGGCAAGGTCGAGGGCGGCGTCTCGCTCTACTCGAAGAAAGTGCTCATCGACGCCGACCCAAAAGGCCTGCTGCCCGACTGGATGCGCTTCATGAAGGGCGTCGTCGACAGCGCGGACCTGCCGCTCAACATCTCGCGGGAAACGATGCAGGACAGCGCGCTGATCCGCAAACTCGGCGCGGTCATCAGCAAGCGCGTGATCAAGATGTTTGAAAAGGAAGCCGAAGCCGATCCGGAGAAATACCGCGGCTTCTACAAGAAGTTCGACCGCTTCTTCAAGGAAGGCATCGCCACGGACTATCCGAACCGCGACGCGCTGGCCAAGCTGCTGCGCTTCGAGTCGTCCCTGACAGAACCGGGCGCGGTCTGCGGCTTCACGGACTATGTCTCGCGGGCGAAGGACGGGCAGGAGTCGATTTACTATCTGGTCGGAGCCGGTCGCGAGCAGGTTGAAAGCAGCCCTTACGTGGAGGCGTTCAAGGCGCGCGGGCTGGAGGTGGTTTATTTCACCGACGCGGTGGACGAATACGTCGTCGAGTCGCTCGGTGAGTTCGATGGCAAGAAGCTCGTTTCCATCCGCCACGGCGGCGTGGAGCTGGAGGAGCACGCGCCGGAAGGCGACGCTCTATCCGAAGAGCAGACGGCCGCGCTTTGCGAGTTCCTCAAGCAAGAACTCGGCGACCGCGTGACGCGCGTCGCCAGCGGCAAGCGGCTGGTGGACAGCCCGGTGATCGCGCTCGTCCCGACGGACGGCATGAGCCCGCAGATGCGCCAGATGATGAAGGCGATGGACGAGAATTTCAAAGACGAGATCAAGGTGGAGCTGGAGATCAACCCGCGCCATCCGCTCGTCAAGAAGCTGTCCGAGGCCAAGGATTCCAACCCCGAGCTGGCGAAGCTGGTGGCGTTGCAATTGCTGGACAACGCGCTGATCGCCGCCGGCCTGTTGGAAGACGCCCGCGACACGGTTTCCCGCATGAATACTCTGATGGAGAAGGCGATGGGCTGATGAAAGCCTTCTGCCCCGAGTGCAAAAACAGCCTGACCGGACCCAAGTCCGCGATGGGAACGCGCGTGGATTGCCCCGAGTGCCGGCATTCGTTCTACTGGACGGACCGCCAGCACGCCGGGGAAACCTTCGTGGTCTATGACTTGGAAACGACCGGGCTGGACCCGGAGCAGGACGAGTTCATCCAGATCGCCGCGATGCGCTTCACCGCGGGCTGCCTGTGCCCGGAGGAAACCTTCGCCAGCTTCGCGAAACCACGGCGGCCGATTTCCTCGTTCATCGAGAGCTACACCGGCGTGGGAAACGACCACGTGGCGGACGCGAACCGGCCGGAGGAAGTGCTCTGCGAGTTCGCCGCGTGGTCGGGGGATTCCACGCTCATCGCCCACAACGGCCTGCGGTTTGATAGTAAATTTCTAGCAGCCACCTGCCGCCGCCACGGCCTGCCGACGCGCGAGGTTCATAGCATCGACTCGATCCACATGTCGAAGATGTTGTTCGGCAAAACCCGCGGCACCGGCCACTCGCTGGATCACTTGGTTTCCCGCCTGCGGATCGACCAGCAAGGCATCCGCCGCCACGACGCGCGCGGCGACGTGGAAATCCTCGGCCGCGCCGTGGCCGGGATGTGGCAGCGCCTCGGCTTGGACCGGGCCTTCAACGGCGTGCCAAGGCACGGTGCGTTCCTGCCGAACGCCCGTCTTTAAGACAGGCCCACATCCGCCCACTTAAAAGGGGCCCACACCAGGGAAAGGACGTGGCGAAATCCGGGATGAAGAGTTTTTTCACCGCCAAGGCGCCAAGTTAAATGGGAGATGGATTGTGTTTGTGAGGAGATTTCCCATTTCGCTGGAGGTCCCGGCCCTGCCCGTTAGCTTGGCGGGCGACAAGGTCCATGCCGGCCTCTCTTCCATTTCAGCGATTCCGAATTTACCCGGCGAGATCAGGCACGGGATGTCCCTCGGAATCAGCCTCATCCCGGCCGCTGGATAGACGCGCCCGATTCGAGATATTTGTTGTCAAATCAAGGGTTTACGACCCATCCTCCGCAAGTAACCCCGCTGGATATCAGGTCCAGCGATCCTAAGAATAAAGACGGTTGTGCAGAATAATGAAGACTCGAAAATTCATCCTCTCGGGCGGTTGCGGTCTCGCTTTTGGTGCCGCATTCGCCAACACGGGTCTTGTGTTGCACACTGGAACTTCAGTTAGCCATCTCACGGGAGATGTCGCGCGAATGACCATCAATTTAGCGAGGTGGTCGCCCTCAATGTTTGGGGAATTGCTGCGTGTCGGTGTAGCTGCGGGACTTTTTCTCGTTGGAGCCACACTCGCGGGATTTGTGATCCATCATCCCAATCTCGATCTCGCACGTCCCTACGGAAGAACAATTACAAGCATCGGTTGCCTCCTGCTGATTGCCTACTTCTGCGTAGCTCAACTTCCCATTGTAAGTATTGGCCTGGCTGCGTTTGCGTGTGGTCTTCAGAATGCGCTCGCTACTCATTACCGGGGTGTAATCCTAAGGACAACACACCTAACTGGAATGATGACCGATTTTGGAGTGACGCTTGGAATGCGATTTCGTGGATACGATGTTCCGGGGTGGAAGATCCGTGTGCCAGCCATGCTGATGGTCTCGTTTTTTCTTGGAGGAGTTTTAGCCGCATATTTCCATTTTTCTGGATATGATGCCATCATGATTGCTGGCATTGGCTACGTGTTTTCCGGCATTGGCTGGAGTATTTGGAAGCGCCGTTCGGCAGTCATCTCAAAATAAGAAGCGCAACAAGCCGCCCCGTGACAACCCCTACCAGCCGCCCGGTTTCAATCAGACTCGGGCATCAGGCCCGTAGTGAAGAACGATCCGGACGGCTTTGGCTCCGTGCCTCCCTCCATGCGATCAGGCTCGTGGGCGGCGCCGCTTGGAGCTGATGATGGAGGTGACAGGAAACCGCCACGTTTCCGGACTTAGGCGGCGCGTTGCACGCTTGGGTCGCTCCAATCGGAATAGGAGGTGGTGCCACCCAGGGTGCGGCCTTCGTAGAGATACAGGCGGCCGGGGATCAGGTTGGGCACCGCGATGCTGCGCGAGCTGGTGCTGAACGCCACGGGCATGAACTCGCCGGGCTTGCCCTCGTCGTCTTTCAGGTGAGAATGCACGGAGCGAGACGCTCCAAGCACGGTCTGGGGCGGGACGCCCACAGCCACGCGGCGGACGCGTTCCGCCGCTTGATCAAAATCCAGATTGCCCTGCGGCGGCGGATGGCTTGAACTCCCGGCGTGCGCTACGAACCGATTGCTCCTGATTTTTTTGTCCGCAACCGCGGGAACCTCCGCGGATTGCTGAAGCCGAACAGTATGGTGATCGTCCTGGCGAATGACATCTACCCGACCAACGCGGACGGGACGATGGCTTTCAAGCAGAACAGCGACCTCTTCTATCTGACCGGCGTGGATCAGGAGGAGACGACGCTGGTGCTCATGCCGGATGCGGTCGATCCGAAGGAGCGGGAGATTTTGTTCGTGAAGGAGACCAGCGAGCTGATCGCGGTCTGGGAGGGTGAGAAGCTCACCAAGGAACAGGCGCGGGCGGCGACGGGGATCGAGCGGGTGGAGTGGTCCCACACCTTTGAGGGGTTCCTGCATCGCCTGGTGCCGCAGGTGGAGCATGTTTACCTGCTGACTAACGAGCATCTGCGGGCGAGCGTGGTGGTGGAGACCCGCAACGCGCGGTTCATCAAGGACTGCCAGGCGCGCTATCCGCTGCACCGTTACGAGCGGCTCGCGCCCTTGCTCCACCGCTTGCGGATGACTAAGGACGCGGAGGAGATCAAGATGCTCCAGCGGGCCTGCGACATCACGGAGGCGGGGTTCCGGCGGGTGCTGGGATTCATCAAGCCGGGCGTCGGCGAGTGGGAGATTGAGGCGGAGCTGCTGCACGAGTTCGTCCGCCGCGGGTCGCGGGGGTTTTCCTATTCGCCGATCATCGGGACCGGGAAAAACGCCTGCGTGCTTCACTACGTGGAGAACGACAAGGTTTGCAAGGATGGGGAAATGATCCTGATGGACGTGGCCGCCGAATACGCGGGCTGGGCCTCCGACCTGACGCGCACGGTGCCCGCGAACGGGAAATTCACCAAGCGCCAGCGCGACGTTTACAACGCGGTCCTGCGGGTCTTCCGCGGCGCGAATGACATCCTCCGCCCCGGCAACACACCGATGGAATATCAGAAACAAGTCATCGAGCTGATGGAGCGCGAGCTCGTCGGGCTGGGATTATTCACGGCCAAGGAGGCCCGCGAGCAAGGGCCAGACAAGGCGCTGGTGAAGAAATATTTCATGCACGGCACCTCGCACCACCTCGGGCTCGACGTCCACGATGTCGCCCCGCCACATGAGCCGTTCGCGGAGGGGATGGTCTTCACCATCGAGCCGGGAATCTACATCCGCGAGGAAGCGCTGGGCGTGCGCTTGGAAAACGACTTCGTGATCGGCAAGGACGGGAATTTCGACCTGATGGGCAAGATCCCGATCGAAGCGGAGGAAATCGAAGCGCTGATGCGCGGGTGAGTCGTGGAGGCTTGGGATTCCCTTGAAATGCCCTCTGTGATTTCCCAATCTCCCGGCGTGCCTCCGTCCGACCCGCGCCCCATCGCTTTCTTCGCGCACGAGCGCGGCGACGCGCGGATCGTGAAGCGCATCGCCGCGCTGCAGGACCAGGGCCGGAAAGTCATCGGTTTCACCTTCCACCGGGAGCGCGACAAGGCGGACCTTCGTCCGACTTGGAAAAACATCCATCTCGGCACCACCTACAACCGCCGCTACCTCCAGCGGCTGTGGGCGTTTGTGAAATGCACCGGCGTGCTGTGGGCGAACCGGGAGCTTCTGGGAGATTGCGCGCTCATCTACGTGGTCAACACGGACAACGCCGTCCTGGCACTGCTAGGCCGCTTCTTCGCGGGCCGCCGGGTGCCGCTCGTCCTGGAGCTGGCGGACATCCAGCCCGCGATGACCGGGCGCGGAGTGATTTCGAAGATTCTGCGCGCCATCGAGCGCGCGGTGCTGGACCGCACGGCGCTGCTGGTCACGACCTCGCAGGGCTTCGTCCGCGAGTATTTTTTGCCGGTGCAGGGCTACAGCGGGGAGATTTTTCTGTTGGAGAATAAAGTCTATCCGAGTCGCAGGCTGCCACCGGCCGCGTTGGAAAACACCGCGCCGGTAGCTGCCGGGCGGCCGTGGGTGATCGGTTGCTTCGGCGCGCTGCGCTGTCGCCGGAGCCTCGAACTCATGCACGCGTTGGCGCTTAGACTCGGCGACCGCGTCCGCATCGTCCTGCGTGGCTATCCGGCGGGCTTGATCTCCGATGACTTCGATCGACTGCTCGGCGATCTGCCGAATTTCGAGTTCGGCGGTTCTTATTTCTATCCGGACGAGCTGGCGGATCTCTATGCGGAAATCGATTTCAACTGGGCCTTCGACATGAGCGATCCTGACGGCAACTCCGCCTGGCTGCTGCCTAACCGGATTTACGAGGGTGGTTGTTTCGGCGTGCCGGTCATAGGCGCGAAGGGGACGGAAACCGGCCGCTGGATCGAGGAGCACGCGCTTGGCTGGACTTTCGCCGAGTCTCTGGAAGAGAATCTAGCGGATTTTTTGGAGTCGCTGGATCCGGCGGATTGGGAGGTGGTGAAACGCCGTTGCGCCACCCACCCGCGCGGCGAGTTCACCGGTGAGGCGGATTACGTCCGGCTTGCGGAGCGCTTGAATCAAATGGGGTGAAAAGCCGGTCACAACGACTCCAGAAGTTCTCCCAGAATCCGGTCCAGGCGCTCCAGCGAGTGGTGCTCGCGATAATCCGCGAAGCGGGGGGAGAGCGGCTTGCCATCGCGAGCGGTGAGGGCTGCGAGATGCGGGATGGCGGCGAGCGCTTGTGCCGCGTTTCCCTCAGGAATGGTGAGGCCGAGGCGGTAGGTTTCCACGCGGTTGCCGACGCATTCGCCGGCGGTGGCGAGGCTGGGAATCTCGAAGACGGCGGCCTTGCTCAGCGTGCCGCTGCTGCCCTCGAAGCTTTCATAGGCGGCCCATACGATATCGAAGGCGCGGAAGAGCGAATTGTAGTCCGCCTCGTTAGGAATGCGCCCGGCGGCGGGATCGAAGTGGATGTTGTGGATTTTTCCGGCGGCGACGCCCTCGACGAGCGCGTGGATTTCCGCCTGCTCGGCTTTGGTAAATTGCGGGAGGTGGATGGTGCCGGCGCAGACGAAGTAGTAGGGGAGACCCGCCTCGCGCGCGAGTTCCGCGGTGCGGAGGAGGGTCAGGAATCCCTTGCGGCGCTCGAGGCCGATGATGCCGATGATTTTCCGCCCGGCGGCTTTGCGCTGGATTTCCAAGGCGAGCGGAAACGGCTCGGCGGGGAGATCCGCCTGCGTGACATCCGGATAGGCGGTAACTCTAACGCCGGATTTCTCCATGGCCGGGATGAAGCGCTCGTCGAGCACGCCGATGCCGCGGCAGAGGTTGCTGCGGATGAGGGCGTCGCCCTTGGCGAGAAGACGCAGCGATTTTTTCAGCGACGGGGATTCGCCGTGATGATGGTTTCTCAGATAGAGTCCACTCCACGGCCGGTTGAGCAGGATTCCGGGAATGGCCGGAATCGGCAGAAAGCGCAGGTAGCTGTCGAGATAGGGGAAAAAGACGAGGTCGGCATGCAGGCCGCTGGCGGCTTCTGCCTGGGCGAGGATTTCGGCGGCTTGTTTCCAGCGGGAAAAGGTGCGGGCGGGATCGCCTTCGAAGCGGCCCCTGAAGAAGCTGCGGCTGCCGGTGGGAAGCTGGTGGAAATGGACGCGACGGGTGAGGATGGCGGCGGTGTCCGCATCCACGGTCTGGAGCAGGTCGCGCATCGCGGCTTCCGGTTCGGGGCAGAGGCCGATGACCCGCGCGCCGGCGCGCAGGAAGGACGCGGTGAACTGGCTGAAATACATGGGGTGATGCCCGATCCAGAGGGGATCGATCAGCGCCACGGTTTTTCCATTTTCCGGCATCATGAGAGCGACCGTCGGGCGGTGGTGTGGATCCATGACGAGCGCACCATGAAGGCCTGCGGCAGACCTGCCATCACGCCGAAGATGATGCCGGCCAGCCGTTCCTGAAACGGGTTGCTGGTGAGTGATTCGCTGAGAAGGCAGCAGGTCGCGACGAAGGGGAGGAACGCGAGCCATTGGTCCGGCCCGGGATCCGAGGAGTTCGCGTGGGCCGCCACCAAGCTGAACGCCGCGGTGCCGCCGAATAGGATCAGGTAGCTTGTCAGTGCGATCACACCGCCTGATAGAAGTCCGTAAGTCCAGACCGAATGCCCAGCGAACCAGATGTCGTCCTCGCCCGCTTCCTCCTTCGGGATAACCATCCAGATTTCCGGCATGTAGGCGCTGTCCCAGTAGTAGGACGAGCCGACGCCGCGGCCGTGGATGAAATGCACCGGGTCGTTTGAGAGGATTTTCCAGATCGCATCGGCCTCCGCCTTGCGGGTGAGGTAGGAGATGTCCGAGCCGAGATTCCGATCGGAGGCGTTGTGGAACAGCCGTTCATTCCAGCGCTCGATCATCAGAGGCTGGAAAAGCGCGACAAGCCCGATGGCCACGGCGATCAAGGTAAGAATCGCGCCGACTGGCAGCAACCGCCTGCCGAGGCTCGACCATTGGTATTGCTTCCAACTCACACCCACCATGAAGCACGCCGAAGCCGCCATGCCGCCGACGACCACCGGGAAGATCAAGGAGCGGCTCACGGTGATGCCGATGCCGATGAAAAGCACGCCGCAGGCCACCAGCAGGTTCCAGTGAAAGCGCCCGCGCAGCAGGATGGCGCAGGCGATCCACGCGGCGATCCAGTTGGTCGCCGGGCTCTGGACCTCGAAGCGGACGGTCTCCAGCGAGGCTTCCTTGAAGAGAAATCCGTGGATGATCCGCCACAGGATATTGATGCACGCCGCGGTGAACACGGGAGCGATGATTCGTGACGGACGAATGCCCATGCAGCCGGCAATGTGGGCGTTGATCATTCCGAAAAGACAGAAAGCCAGCGGCAGGATGACCCGGATCGAGCGGCCGGGTTGCACGCCTTGCAAGACCGAGTTGGCCAGCATGAAGGCGATGAACAAGCCCCAGAAGGCGATCAGCCAGACACCCGGACGGACGGTTAGAGATCGCCAGCCCAGCGCGACGATGCCCAGCGTGGAGCCGATGCAGGAGCCGAGAAAGATCAACTGGTCGATGCCGGCGCCGCCCGCTCCTTCGCGCGCCGCCGCGCCCCGGTAGTCTAGGGCGAAGGAAAGCATGAAGACCCAGAGCAGCCGCTCCACCCACACGGCCTGCCCCGCCGTGGGGACGGATACGGGGTCGGGTGGACTTGCGGAAGTGGAAATCACGGAATTCACCGGGCGAGGATTTGATCGAAAACGGCTGCCGTTCTGGCGATGGGGAAGGTGGCTTCGGCATACGCGCGGGCGTTTCCGGCGAGGGTCGCCCGCAGGGTTTCCGAGGCATGGAGAGTGGCGGCGGCATCGAGGAACCCGGCGAGATCGCCCGGAGCCACGGTGAGCCCGGCGCGGTGGTCGCGGGTGATGCGCGCGGCTAGATTCTCCAAGGGCATGGCCAGCAAGAGCGGGCGGCCGGCGCACAGGTAGCTGAGGGTTTTGGAAGGCACGGAAAACATCCCGGCTTCCTCTTCCAGGATGCCGACTAGCACATCGCCCGACGCCAGCACGGATGGCAGTTCGTGGAACGGTTGGTAAGGCAGGGTCAGGATATTGGGCAGTTGCGCGGCGGCGGATTCCTTGCGCAGCCAGTCCGCGCCGATGCCTTCCGAGACGATGACCACGCGCACCTCAGGATTTTCAGAATGCTTGCGGGCGAGCTCCAGCAGCATCGCCGGGTTGTGCTTCATGCCGATGGTGCCGGTGTAAAGATAGACGAACTTGTCATGCAGGCCGTGGCGGCGCGACCAGGGATTGTCCTTCGGCAAGACGGGGATTTCATCGATCAACGCCCAGTTCGGCACGACCTCGACCATCGCCGGATCGACGCCGAACTCGTTGGAGAGAATCGGGGTGAAATCCGCGGTGATCGCGATGATTTTCGAGCTGCGCTGGAACTGGCGGCGGTCGAGACACCGGTACCACGCGCCGACCCAAGCGCCGACGATAGGGATTTTCCGGCGCAGGATCCGGTCCACCGCGAGGCTGTAGAAATCCTGGACCCAGTAGTAAAACCGTCCGCCGTTCGCGATGGCGGCAAGGCTGATCGGTTCCTGGGTTTCGGTCGGCGTGTTGCCGGAAAGGACCGCGTCGGGCTTCCACGCGGTGATGAATTTCGCGACCTCCCTGCCGTAGCGGACTTCCATGTTCCGGCGGCGGCGGAACGAGTATTTGTAGCGCACGTAGTCCGGGTCCATCGGGATTTCCCGAAACTCCAGGGTAGGGGAGTCGTCATCCCTCCGTGCAAGGTCGCCGCGCGGGGTTTGCAGCGAGCTGGCAAAAACATGCGCGACGTCATGCCCCAGCGCTGCGAGCGCTCGGCTCAGCGAGATGGGAAACGCATGGCCTGCGTAATCGTGAACGACGATTCTCATGATCGGGGGAAAGGGCGCAACCAGACGGGGCGGAGCGCCGGTGACGAGGGCGCGAGTTTAGGCTGTCGCTAACGCCTGTCAACGTCCAAACCCTACGTGAAGACGTAGGAGCACGGCGGTGGCGCGTTTTCAAGGAGATGTTTCATCGGCATGCAGGGTCAGGGGGATTAGAAATACCACGCGAAGCCGGTGGCCAGCTTGAACTCGAAACTCTCGGAGGTAAGCGGAATTTCGACGCCGACGGACCAAGCGTATTGATTGTCCGCTCCCCAGACGCGGCTGGAGCCGAGCTCCAGCCGGTGACGGTCGCTTTCAGCGGGATGCCCCAGCGCATCGTGTTCTCGATCTTGTAGAGGTCCGAGTCGTCGTAATTCTCTTAGATGAACTCGCCGAAGTAACGGCTGGAGATCAGCGTGGGATCGTAGCGTTCCAGCCAGGCGCGGCTCGGTTCGAACAGTCGGCCGTCGGGTGGTGCGGCGTTCGCGATGCCTGACCCTGCAAGCGGGGAAAATATCACGAAGACAGCGATGACGGATTTTTGTGGCCTCATGACGTGGGCAGTTAGTAGGTGATCAGGGTGATGGGCGAGGGCTGGCTGACGATGACTCCGGGTTCGGCGTTGATGACGCGGGCGATGTTGACGGCTGTTTCATCGAGACTCGCCTCGGAGCCGCCATACTATGTGTAGGAGTCAACGTTGACCATGGCCATCTTGTCCTTCATGCGGTCGCGGAAGCTGGCGACGAGTTTGCTGTTGTCGCCGTCGCGCACGCGTCCCTCGATGGTGATGGTGCCGCTGCCGGCGGCGCTGAGCAGGCCGGCTCCGGGAATCACGAAGCCGGCGGTGGTGGCGGCGGCGTTCCAATAGGCCTTGGCGGGGATCAGTTCGGTGATGGCGGTCTCGATGATCATGGTGTCGGGTCCGGGTTGGTTGACCACGGTGAGTCGGCGGCCGGAGTCGTTGCGCGCGGCGTTGACCAGCGAGCGCCGGAAGTGCGCGGCGAGCTTGCGGGCGTCGCTTTCAAGCTGGCGCTGTGTGACCGAGCTTTGCGACGTCCACCAGCCCTGCCGGCTGAGGTTGCCGATGGCGACCGGAGCGAAATATACTTTGGAGAACTGCTGCGAGGCGGTCTTGCCCCTGTATTCGGGGGCCACATAGACTTGGTCGAGAAACTGTGCGCCGGTGGGGTTGCGCGCGGACCTCTCGCCCATGGGGGAGCAGGCGGTGAGTGCGGCGAGGCTGGAAGCGATGGCGATGGTGCGGATGGTTTTCATGGTGTTGATTTCGTGGTCCTGAGATTTTGTTAGTTCGATGTGGATTTGAGATGCAGTTTGAGCAGGCGGCGGAGCTCGTCGAGGGTCTCGGGAAGTTCGCAGGCACCGTGCGGGCCAGGGACGATCTTTTCGGACTTCACGGACTTGAGGTGGGAGCTCCAGTATTCGACCACGCCGTCTGAGCTGTTGGGCGAGTTGCCCTTGCCGCGGTCGCCGATGATCGAGTGGTGTGGGACTTCGATCGGGCGGGTGTCGAGCACGGTGTAAGTGGGGTTCTTCGGGGAAAGTCCGGCGACGCTGTTCGGCATGCGCTTGGGATCACCGGTGATGATGGCGATGGAGCTGCCTAAGGATTCGGTCATGGTGGTGGTGAGATCGAGTGGCAGGGAAATCATGCGGATGGCAAGTTCGCCGAGGCTGCCGATGGCCATCGGACTACCGCGGTGTGGGGTGCAGATGAAGATGGCGCGGTCAACTTTGGGGTTGGCGCGGAAGGTCGTGGCCCGCTCGACGAGACTACCGGGTTTCACATTGGCAAAGAACTGCTTGGCCTTGTCCTTGCCGATGGAATCCCATGCGCCGCGGTCCACGGTGATGACCTGCGTGCGGGAGAGGATGCCGCCCATGCTGTGGCCGACGAGCACGCAGTCCCGCGCCCCTGGATATTGCTGGTAGATTTTGGCCAGCTCCTCGCGCAGGCGCAGTGCCGAGTAGAGCGGGGGATTTCCGGTGGGGTAGGAGAAGACCCAGCACTGATAGCGCTCTCGCAGAACAGGATCGGTTTCGAGTTCGTTGATCACGTTGCGCCACATGCGGGGTGTGGAAATCAGGCCATGGACGAAGATGAGGGGGATGCGGTCCGGATCGTACGGCTGGAGCATGTAGAGCCCGGTGGTTTTCATATGCTCGGAGACGCGGAGGGCGCCCATCAGGCCTGTCCACAGCTCGGACTGCTGCGGGTAGTAGGCGAGTGCGGCGGAGAAATCCGCATCCAGCGTGCGCTCATGGCCGGAAAGGCGCGACTTGGTTTTTTCCGTGGGATCGATGAGTGAAAGCGTCACCTCATCGCCTTTGAAATCGAGCACGGCGGTGACCGGCGCGGTCACGCCGACTAAGGGCGAAAACGGTTCCAGCGGAGTGGTCTTGTGCACGCCGACCAGTGCGCCGCCGATGCCATCCACGCGGTTGCGGCGTTCGATGGTTTTGAGATCCACGTCGGCGGCCGGGGTGAAGGAGGTGAACCAGGCTGGATCCCAGACGCCGTCGCGGGTTCCCTTGGCAAAGCGCACTCGGTAGTTGGTGCCGCCGGAGTTCAGCGTGAGCGGGCGGTTCCAGAGTGCGCCGTTTTTTTCCGCGCGCAAAAGCACGGTGAGATCGGCGGCGGCCTTGTTATAAATCACCCGTGCGGACTCGCCGGAGTCGCGGGAGTCGAGTAATCCGGACGCTTCCTTCGCGGATTCCAGATAGAGCGCGGCGCGTTGTTCGGCGGAGAGGGTCTGCTTGCGCGCCTCGCGCAAATGAGCCACGGCGGACCGGTGCAAGCCCTCCTCGGGAGGCAGGCCGTTGGGCGCGCAGGCGGTGAGAGCCAGGGCGGCGACAAAGATGATGCGGACGGGCTTGGAATTCATGGCAGGTGCTTGCGAAACGGCTGATGAAATAGCGTCCGCGTGGTTTTCGCAAGAGTTGTGAAATTCAGGTTAATGATCCTCCGCCGGCTTGCGGAGGCGTTTGTATAAGGAAACGAAGAGCGGGCCGCTCTGGGCGACCCACCAATAAAAACCCAGCGGGGGTAGGTGGGCGAGGAAAAGCAGGGTGAAACCGGAGGCGATCCCACGGAACGTCGCCTGCATGCCGGTAGCAATGACGATGCCGACGACGAGCAGGCAAAGTGCCGCGAGGATGGCGATGCTGATGGGAATCTGGGCGAGAATCGGCAGCCCGCGGCGCTTGGCGATCCAGTCGGCGAGCGCGGTGGCAGGGAGAAAGAGCGTGAGGGAAACCACCGTGCCGCCGACGAGCGCGAGCAGCAGACCGAGCGGATAGCTCGCCGGGCCCCCGAGGCCGCCGCCGGAAACCGCCGCCCAGATCAGGAGCGCGAAGTAAGTGACGGTCCAAAGCACGCAGAGAGCTGACACCATCACCAGCGTGGCCAGCAAATGCCTCGCGCAAAAGCCGCCGATGCGTGCGGTGGTCCGGATGGCCTGCTCTCGCTTCATGGCGGCAGCCTGGTTCCGCGCGGAAGTCATGGTAATGTTTTCCGAGGTCGCGGGGGGGGGGGGAGGAATTCTTGAAAACGGGTTTTTGAGTTGTTGATCGAAACGCGGAGTCATGGTAAGTTTTACAGCTCGCTTCCTGGATTTTTCGTTCCGGGGAAACGGATCGTATTAACTACAGATTACCATGAACGCCTACCTATCAACCCTCAGTGAACACGAAGTCCGCATCCCTTGTCCCGGCGCGGTGCTTCACGGTGATGTTTCAATTCCGGCCGGAGCCACGGGTCTGGTCGTCTTCGCGCACGGCAGCGGCAGCAGTCGCTTGAGCCCGCGGAACCGGCTCGTCGCCGGGGAGATGCACCGCAGGCAGCTCGCGACTTTGTTGTTCGACCTGCTGACGCCGGAAGAAGCCGTGGCGGAAGCCCGCACCGGCGAGCTGCGTTTCAACATTCCGTTTCTGACGGAGAGGCTGATCGCCGCCACCCGCTGGGTGCAGCAGGATGAAAACGTCAAGGATCTCGGCATCGGTTACTTCGGCGCGAGCACCGGCGCGGCGGCGGCTCTGGTCGCGGCTTCGAAGATTCCGGAGGTCCAGGCGGTCGTTTCCCGTGGCGGACGTGCTGATCTCGCGGGAGACGCTTTGGATCGGGTGAAGGCGCCCACCTTGTTGATCGTCGGCGAGTTGGACCACCCGGTCGTCGAGTGGAACCAGGAGTCGCTGGAGCGCTTGAAGAGCGAGAAGGAAATCATCCTGGTCAGCGGCGCCACCCATCTCTTCGCAGAGCCGGACGCTTTGGAAAAAGTGGCCGAGCTCGCCGCCGCATGGTTTGAGAACCATTTGACTCCAATTTACCAATAGAAGAACGAAGACCATGAATGCTACCACATTACGTACTTTCACCGACCGCGCGGATGCCGGTCGTCAACTGGCGGATTCGCTTTCGAAATTCGCCGGTGAGGAGAACCTGCTGATTCTCGCCTTGCCGCGCGGCGGAGTGCCCGTCGCCGCCGAGGTCGCCAAGGCGCTCAACAAGCCCATGGACGTCCTGATCGTTAGGAAACTCGGCGTCCCGGGCCACGAGGAGGTGGCGATGGGCGCCATCGCCAGCGGCGGCGTGCAGGTGCTGAGCGATGATTTGATCGCGATGCTGCAGATCACTCCGAAGCAAGTGGACGCGGTGGTCAAACGGGAAACCGGGGAGCTCGCCCGCAGGGAGAAGCTGTACCGGGACTCCCGCCGGGCCCCGGAGGTCGCCGGGTGCACGGTGATCGTCGTGGATGACGGGATCGCCACCGGCTCGACCATGTCGGCGGCGGTGGAACTGCTGCGCTATCAGAAGGCGAGGCGGATCGTCGTCGCGGTTCCCGTCGCTCCGCCCTCCACGGTCGAGCGACTGGGCGAGGAGGCCGACGAGGTGGTGGCCTTGATCGAGCCCGAGCCGTTCGTCGCCGTCGGCCAGTGGTATGATGATTTCTCCCAGACCTCCGACGAGGAGGTCCGTTTCCTGCTAGCTGAAACAGCCCCGCCGCCCGGCGTTCCCGTGGCGAAGGTGGCGGAGGTTCTCACCGGCAAGAGCGTGCTCCACCACATCCGCGAGCACGCCAAGCCGTTGACCGGGGAGGCCGAGGATTACGACGGGCTTCTCGAAATGATCGGCGGGGCGAGCGTGGTCCTGCTAGGCGAGGCGTCCCACGGGACCCATGAGTTTTACCGCGAGCGCGCGGAGATCACCAAGCGGCTGATCGTTGAAAAGGGATTCAACGCGGTGGCCGTGGAGGCCGACTGGCCCGACGCCTACCGGATTAACCGCTACGTCCGCGGCGAGACCGGCGATGTGGACAGCGTGGACGCCCTCGGCGGCTTCGAGCGTTTCCCGGCGTGGATGTGGCGCAATGCCGACGTGCTCGATTTCATCGGCTGGCTGCGCGACCACAACGAGCACGTGTATTCGCTGGACCATCAGGTCGGATTCTACGGCTTGGATTTGTATAGTCTCCACAAGTCCATGAACGAGGTCATCGCCTATCTGGAGCGCCGGGACCCGGAGGAGGCGGCCAAGGCGCGGGCGCTCTACGGCTGCATCGACCGCTACGGCAAGGATCCGCAGAACTACGGTCTGATGGTCGGGTCGGGCGTGGGCGACAGTTGCCGCGCCGAGGTGATCCAGCAACTCACCGACCTGCGCGCCAAGGAAGTTGAATACATGTCGATCAACGGCCAGGCCGCGGCGGACGAGTTCTTCTTCGCCGAGCAGAACGCCCGGCTGGTGAAAAACGCCGAGCAATACTATCGGAAAATGTTCCGTTCGAACGTTTCGTCATGGAACCAGCGCGACGAGCACATGATGGAGACGCTGGTGGAGCTCGTCGCCCATCTCCAGTCCCACCACGGCAACTCGAAGGTGGTCGTGTGGGCGCACAACTCGCATCTGGGCGACGCCCGCGCCACCGACATGGCCCGGCGCGGGGAATTGAACATCGGCCAGCTGGTGCGGCAGGCGTTTCCCTATCAGAGCAAGCTGATCGGCTTCACGACCTACACCGGCACCGTGACCGCGGCCTCCGGCTGGCACCTGCCGGCCGAGCGGAAGCAGGTGCGCCCGGGAATGGACGGCAGCTACGAGCAGCTCTTCCACCAAGTGGGTATCCCGAGTTTCTGGCTTGACCTCACCCAGGACAATCCGGCGGTCGCGGCCTTGAAGGAACCGCGCCTCGAACGCGCGATCGGGGTGGTCTATCTGCCGGAAACCGAGCGGCAGAGCCACTATTTCAAAGCCGACCTCGCCGGTCAGTTCGACGCCGTGCTGCACTTCGACATCACGCGGGCGGTCGAGCCGCTGGAGCGGAGTGCGGAGTGGGCGAGGGACGAGGCTCCCGAAACCTATCCGGCCGGATTGTGAGAGGGGAGATCATTAGGGGGCGGGCGGAAACGTCCGTTCCCTATGCTTCCTCCTCCCAGGCGCGTTTCAGCGCCGGACCGAGCGCGCTGTTGAGCGCCTGGTGCCAGTGGTCGTGGGTTTGAATGACCGGGAGTTCCGGGAGAATCCGCGGCGGCAGCTCCGTGGAGCTTTCAGGGGCGTGGGCCGTGAAATATTCGCCGCCATCCGTCGCGGGGCCGACGACGCGGTGCGTCGTGCGGCCGAGACCGAGCAGCGCGGTGTGGACCCAGCGCGCACCGAGGTGGGGGCAGAGGATTTCTCCCGTGGCCTGGATGGGAAATTCATCCGAGCCTCCGCCGAAATCGATTTCCCAGCCCTCGGCGCGGAAAACGGCGTTCTCCGCCTGCCAGCGGTCCGCCAGACGGGGCAGCAGCCAGAAACGGACAGCCTCATCGGCGTCAACGGGCTCGATGGTCAGTCGCAGCCGCGCGTCAGCAAGTCCGCGGAGCTGCCGCAGGGTGGTCACCACGATGGCGCGATAGCGGCGGGCGGCTTCCTCGGGACCGTGCTCGGCCGCCATTTCCGGCAGGACGAGACCGGGGAGAGGTTCTTGGATTTTGAGCGTGAGCAAGCGCACGCAGGGAGATTCGCCCGGCCGGGCGCGATGTCCAAGCCCGGATTGATTTGGAAATCCTTATTTTCCGGGTCTGAAAACAATCTTGCCCCCGGCGGCGAGTCGGGGAATGCTGTGCCGCAGCGAATCTCATGGCAGCCAAGGATAACAAGAAGCGGGGCGAGATCCCGGAGCCGACGCGATGGTCGAACGAGATCACCGGGATCATCTGGATCACGGCGGGGCTGTTGCTGCTGCTGTCGTTGGTGAAATACAGCCCGGCGGACCTGCCGAAATGGGGGCCCTTGGAGGCAATGGCCGGGAAATCCGGCGCGGCGGGGGAGAACCTGATAGGCCCGGTCGGCGGGATTCTGGGTTTCGTGCAAATCCTGCTTTTCGGTGCGGCCGGTTATTTGCTGCCGGTGGGATTCATCTGGTTCGGGGTCATCAAGCTGGCCTTCGACGCCCGCATCTGGCCGCGGGCGGTGCTGGGATTCAGCATCCTTCTGCTAGCAGGGGCCGCTTGGCTGGATGCCGCGGATTTCTTCTTCAAGGAATGGGCGCACACCTGCAATCTCAGCGGTCCCGGCGGCGTCATCGGCGGTGGCCTCGGCGGCTTTGTCCTGACCAACGTCATCGGCAAGGCGGGCACGCTGATCCTCACCAGTGGAGTCTATCTGATAGCCCTGATCATGCTGACCGGCCAGCAGCCCATCCGTTTCGCCAAGGCGTGCTACCGGCTTGCCCGCTTGAAATTTCATGAATGGCAGGCAAGCCGCAGCGCGACCGGCAAAATCGCCGCACGTGAGGCGGAAATGCTCGCCGAGCGCGAACGCCAGCGCGAACAACGGCGCCAAGACCGCGAGTCCGCGAAATCCGCGACCTCAGCCAAAGCGGCTGCTGAAGACCCGCAGGCGATGCTGCCGCTGCGCGAGATTCCCACCCCTGAGATCATCGATGCTTCCCAGCGCCGTGCCATCGACCCCGAACTCATCGGCAAAAACCCCTTCAGCCGCAAGCCCTCTCCAGAGCATCAGGGGCTCCAAGAGGGCCGTTTCCCTAACTACCAGATCCCGCAGTTCGACCTGCTCGACCCGTTGCCCGAGGTGGACGAATCGGATGCAGATGATGATCACAAGGAAGAGACCCGCCAGATCATCATTGATACGCTCAAGGCCTTCGGCATCGAGGTGACGCCCGGTCCCATCACCCGTGGTCCTACCATTACCCGCTACGAAATCTATCCGTCCACCGGACTGCGCGTTTCCCGGATCTCCCAGTTAGAGGCGGACATCGCCCGCGCCACCTGCGCCGAGCGGATCAATATCCTCGCACCCATTCCTGGCAAGGACACCGTCGGCATCGAGATCGCGAATAGCAAGAAAGTCGCCGTGCCACTCCACGAGCTGCTGTATTCCACGGATTTCAACTCCTCCAAGAAAAAGATCCCGCTCGCCCTGGGCAAGGACGTTTATGGGAACACGGTCATCGCCGACCTCGCCGCCATGCCGCACTGCTTGGTCGCCGGAGCCACCGGGTCCGGCAAATCCGTCTGCATCAACTCGATCATCGCGTCCATGCTCTTCAAGTTCAGCCCGGATGAGCTGCGCTTCATCATGGTGGACCCCAAGGTGGTGGAAATGCAGATGTATAACAGGCTGCCGCACCTCGTGGTGCCAGTCGTCACCGATCCGAAAAAGACCGTGGCCGCCCTCAAGTGGGTGGTCAACGAGATGGAAAAGCGTTACAAGATTTTCGCCAAGGTCGGCGTGCGGAATTTCGACAGCTTCAACTCCCGTCCCATCCCGGAGAAGGCAAAGCCCGCCCCCGTGCCGGAGCCGGAAGAAGAACTGGTGGACGATGGACCGGAGTCTGAGGTTCCGTTCGATCCGAGCGAATTGCTCGATCCGTCGATCCCTATCAGTCACCAGGCACCGCCGTGGTCGATGCTGGAAGACGAGCCGGACGAGGCGATGAACTCGCTGGCTTCGGCGCTCAGCGATGGCGACCTCGGCCCCGAAGCAGATGAAGAGGACGAGGAAGTTGACGAAGAGCAGATCCCCACCAAGTTTCCCTACATCGTCGTCCTCATCGACGAGCTTGCCGACCTGATGCAGACCGCCCCGGCCGACGTGGAGATGTGCATCGCCCGCATCGCGCAAAAAGCCCGTGCCGCCGGCATCCACCTCATCATCGCCACCCAGACGCCGCGGGCGGACGTGGTCACCGGCATCATCAAGGCGAACATCCCGTCCCGCATCGCCTTCCAGGTTTCCTCCGCCCTCGATTCCCGTGTCATTCTCGACACCAAGGGCGCGGACAAGCTCGTCGGCAAGGGGGACATGCTCTATCTGCCACCTGGCTCCGCCAAACTCGAGCGTGCCCAAGGTGCCTTCGTCACCGACGCTGAGATCGAGCGCCTCATCGACCACTGCGCCAACCAGGCAAAGCCGCAGTTTGAAAAAGAAATCCAAGCATCGATCAATGGTGGAGGCGACGACGATGACGAGGATGATGTCTCCCAAGCCGACGAGGAACTCATCATGAAATGCATCGAAGTGGTGCGCCAAGAGCAGAAGGCCAGCACCTCGCTGCTCCAGCGCCGCCTGCGTCTTGGCTATACCCGCGCCGCGCGGATGGTGGATATATTAGAGCAACGCGGCATCGTCGGTCCCGGCGAGGGAGCGAAGGCGCGGGAAGTTTTCCTGAAGTGAGCTGCGAACGAGAAGCGGGAGGTATATTCGTTTTCAAATGGGCCGTTCCGAGGGAGTTTTCCGGTGAATCCGGGGCCACTGTTGGAAAATCTCGAATTAAGCGATTTTCCGGTTGTCAAAGCTGCGGCGGGCGCTCTTACTGCCGCCCCGCCCGCAAGGGTGTTTGGAGATTAAGGCCCGATAGCTCAGTCGGTAGAGCAGTGGATTGAAAATTCACGTGTCGGCGGTTCAAATCCGTCTCGGGCCACTTCTAACATTGTTCCCAACCGTGCCGTCATCGGCAACGGCGGCACCGGCGGGACGATCACGCTGGGCGCGGTCACCGCGGGCAGCTTCAATGGGGTCAGAGTAGAATGGCGCTAACTTAACGTGCTTTTGGGATTTCCGAGAGCGGCTTGCGCCTGCGGACGCCGGGGACGGTTTCCAGGATTAGAGTTTGGGTGATTTCCCGCATTTCACGGACGGTTTCCTCCAGGCTTTTGTGATTGTCGATCGCTTGA
>CAMDLP010000017.1 GCA_945901795.1 Akkermansia muciniphila
GGCGCGCCCGGCAACAATCGCGGGGGCATGAGCGATTTTGGACAGGAGCGAACGCGACGTGCCCCGAAGGGGCGAAGGCGCGTGTGGAGCGCCTGAGTCAATCGGGCCCTACCGCGATTTCCAACGGCTCCGCCTGCAGGTCCAGCAGCGATACGCCGAGCCATGTGATCAAGGCGATGGGCTACAGCGACGATGAAGCGAATGAGGCGATTCGCCTGAGCTGGTGCCACCTGACGCCGGAGGTGGATTGGAAGGCGGTGGCGGTGAGGATTTTAAGTTTGCGATAAGTCGTTATCAGGCCTCTGTTGCGTCCGAGTCCCTCGGACGGAAATACCCGATAATGCTCCGCTTGGGATCGCGGACACACCACTGGACGTGGCACTTTTCTGAGAGTTTGGAACCTTCAAAAAGTTCTCCGCCTTCGAAAAATGGCGCTCGCACGGTGTGATACGCTAGAAGCCCCCCGGCTTCACGTGTCTCATGGAGAAAGTTCACAACAGCGCAATCGAGATGCCGTCTTACCAAGTCAGCATCACCTTTGTATCCAGGTTCGTTGGTCGGGAGGGGTTCGCCTGTGATTTTACTTAGACGGCGGAACCCCTCGAATGCCACTTTCACAAGTTCCAAGCTCGATTCCTCGGCGAGATCCAAACAGTTTCCTGGATCAATGATCGCGCCAACAACGGCGGGAGTTTTGATTTTTTGGGATTTTGATCGGGCGAGCAGTTTGGCCCATGAAAGCGCCCTAGCCGGGTTGTTTTCCCAAAAATACGCACCTGATCCAAGCCAGTCGTAAGTGTTGGTGCTGGATCGAACTTCCGCCTGGCCATTGAGTATGGCTTCCGCGACATCCCGATCACAGCCGTGATAGCCCAAAACCAAGCCCGGAATCCTCATCCGCCGTAGCGTTTCGTGAGACCGCCTGTTTGCTTCACAAATCCGTGTTCGACAAGAAACTCCTTGGCTTTGCCTTCACGAATCAACTTGTCTGCAAAATCGCGAATGATCCGTATTTCCGCCTTACGATCATCATTCCGAGGGTTGTTGGACTTTTCCTTGGGCACAGGGAAGCAAAGCACGATCATGCCGGGCTGACGAGTGGAATTTAGGGCGATCACGAGCTCTTCGGTTCTCAAGGAATTGGCTGGATCCGCGAATTCCACTTTTCCTTCGAAGGTCCGTAGCCGATGGTTTCCTCGCGGAGATGCCGTTGCTGAGTTTCATCGGCACCGCACCCGGCGTGCGGCCGATGCGCATGGCGAGATCGACGATCACCGGTTGCTTTCCATCGAACTGCCCGAAGCGGAGCTTGTGGTAGAGATTGAGGACGATGAGGAGCGGGTCGGAGTGCGTGGGACATGTCCCCGCTTTCCCACTGGCCGACATGTCGGCCAGTGGGAAGCTCCGACATGTCGGAGCAGTCCAGACCGGCCGTCCCGGCTCAAATACCCATCGTCCCGGCTTTGCGTCCCTTGGGGACCTCTGCGGCTCTGCGGTTCACCCTTTGCCGTCGAGGTATTTCCAGGTGCCTTGGTAGCGTTTGAAGCGGGAGTGTTCGTGGAGTTCTCGGGCTTGGCCGTCCTCGAAATATTCGGCGCGGAACTCGACTTTTCCGACCTTGTCTGCGGCTCCGCCCTTGGAGGATCCGAGGATGGTTAGGAAGCGCCAGTTCGCCTCGTGGATCTGCGAAATTCATACCGGTTGCCCGCCGGCGAATCCGCTGTCAGGGTGGGTGCGCGCATGGCTCGTCAATACACCCTTCACCGCCCGCAAACGGTCGCGGCATCCGGCATCGATTACGTGGCGGCGCTGAACGCGGAGCAATACGAGGCGGTGTCCTCGCCGCCGGGGAAGGCGCTGGTCATCGCCGGTGCCGGTTCCGGGAAAACCCGCACGCTGACCTACCGGGTGGCGTGGCTGCTAGACCACGGGATCGAGTCGAAACAAGTGCTGCTGCTCACCTTCACGAACAAGGCGGCGCGGGAAATGATCGAGCGCGTGCGCGAGCTGGTGCCGCACGACACGTCGGACTTGTGGGCCGGGACGTTTCACTCCGTCGGCAGCCGGATCCTGCGGCGGCATGCGGAGGATCTCGGGTTCACCCGCTCGTTTTCAATCCTCGACCGCGACGACCAGAAATCGCTGCTCTCCTCGGTCATCGCGAAGTGCGACATCGACACCAAGCAGCGCCGGTTTCCGAAGGCGGACGTGCTGGCCTCGATGTTCAGCCTCATCGAAAACACCGGCGCGACGCTGGAGGAGGTCATCGCTGCCAGATACGACCATTTCTACGACTGGACGGAAAAAATCGAGCTCGTCCGCGCCGGCTACATCGCGAAGAAGCAGGAGACGAACTCGATGGATTTCGACGACCTGCTGGTGATGGCCGTGCGCCTGTTCGAGGAACGGCCCGACGTGCTGGAACTCTATCAACAGAAATTCAGACACATCCTGGTGGACGAGTATCAGGACACCAACTCGGTGCAGGGCCGGATGATCGACCTGCTCGTCGGCGAAAAGAACAGCCTGATGGCGGTGGGTGACGATGCGCAGTCGATCTACTCGTGGCGTGGCGCGGACATGGAGCACATCCTCGGGTTTCCGGTGCGCTATCCGGGTTCCAAGGTTTTCACGATCGAGACCAACTACCGCAGCGTGCCGGAAATCCTCGATCTATCCAACGCGGCGATCCGCGTGAACTCCGGGCGATTTGAAAAAGACCTGCGCTCGTCACGGGAGGCAGCCGGGGCGAAACCGGCGCTCGTCGCGCTGGAAGATCCGCGTGCGCAGGCGGCGTTCGTGGCGCAGCGGATGCTGGAGCTGCGCGACGAGGGGATTCCGCTGGAGCAGATGGCGGTGCTCTATCGGGCGCATTTCCAGAGCCTGGAAATCCAGATGGAGCTGACGGTGCGCGGGATTCCGTTCGGGATCACCAGCGGGCTGCGGTTTTTCGAGCAGGCGCACATCAAGGACATCGCCGCGTTCATGCGCTTCGTGGTGAACCGCCGCGACGAGGTGAGTTTCATGCGGATGGTCAACCTGCTGCCCGGCTGCGGGCCGGTCGCGGCGCAAAAGCTGTGGGATTCCTGGCTGAAGAGCGGTTGGGCCGGCAAGGAGGAGTTGCCACCGAAGTGGTCGGAGTTGTTTCTGAAATTCAAGGTGCCGAAGAAGGCGGTGAAGCACTGGGAACAACTTTGTTATGTCCTGGACGAGCTCACGCCGGGCGGCGAGTTCGCGCGGCCGTCCGAGATGATTTTCAGCATCCTCGAGGGCGTTTATGACGAGTATCTCAAGGCGAGCTTCGAGAACTTTGAGAACCGCCGCAGCGACATCGAGCAGCTCTCGCAGTATGGCGGCAGCTTCGACGACATCCTCGATTTCCTCGCCCAACTCTCGCTGATGAGCTCGGTGGACGGCGAGCCGACCGGCGACAAGAGCGAGCGCGATGACGAGAAAGTCACGCTCTCCTCGATCCATCAGGCCAAAGGGCTGGAGTGGAAGGTCGTGTTCCTGATCTGGCTGGTGGACGGCCAGTTTCCCAACGGCCGCATCCTCGAAGCCGAGGACGAGCCGATGCTGGAGGAGGAGCGGCGCTTGTTCTATGTGGCGCTGACGAGGGCGAAGGACGACCTTTATCTAACCTTCCCGATGATGAACCCCAAGTCCTACACCGGCGACGTCATCTGCCGGCCATCGAGGTTCCTGGAGGATTTCCCGGCGGAGCTCGTCGAGGAATGGAACGTGGGAAGCGACGACGCTTGGAACGACGACGAGCCGTTTTGAAGCAGGCGCTCCCGATGGACTCCTGGACCGGGTTGTTTATCGCGCGGCCTCCGCGGCGATGTGTCCTGCAAAGCTGGCGAAACCCATAGGACCGTCGTCAATCTTTGCGGCTGGTTGCGCGAGGAAAAGCAAAACTGCAAGGAATTTGCTCTCTGCGGTGCTATCTCTTTCCGGCACCTTTCGGCAGCCTACCTTGGCGCTGGTCTTGCGGAGCGGTGAGGTATGGCGGCGGGTCATCTGACAGAATTTACTCGCCGTCGGGAAGATAGGCGGCTTCGCGGTCGATTTGGAAAGACCAGCGGAGCGGAGCTTCCACGGGTTTGCCGGCGGTATCTTTCCACGTGATGGCCACTTGGCAACTCGTCTGGCGGAGGCGGCGGTTGACTTGCCAGGAGAACTTTTTGGTTTCGGCGGAGAAACTGGCGGGAACTTCGCCGAAGCCGGAGATCTTCATCGTGAGTGTCGCGGGGTCCAGGTTTTCGACGGTGGATAGATCGGCGGAAATTTCCGGCAGGCGTGAATTGACGATGGCGCCGGCTTCAGGAGTCACGGGCAATGGAGTGGTCTGGGCGATTCCGGCGATGGCACTGCCGGGCTCCGCGGCGCTTCCGCCCTCGCGGAAGGTGGTCGCGGTTTCGAAAATCTTGTCGTAGTTGCCGAGGATGATGTAGCGCGGCAGCAGGCTATCTGGCAGCGCGCGTTTGATCTTGCCGGGCAGCACCGTGAACATGTGGGTATAGCCGAATTCCTCGCCGAGCTTGGGCATTTCCTCGGTGTGAAATCCGCCGGGATAAGCGTAGGTCGTGACTTTCACGAGGAACTTCGACTCGATGAAGCGTTTCGATTCGCCGATTTCCTTGCGGAGGTAGGCGTCGAATTCATGCTCTCCCTTTTTCCTAAAATTCTTCACCGTGAGTGGATAGGGATGGCTGACAGAATGGCTGCCGACCGTCGCTCCGCCGGTGATCATCTCCTGGATCATCGGGGTGGTGAGGGCTTTGCCGCCGCCATCGACGTAGTTCTTGTAAAGGAAGATGGTGAACGGGAATCCGAACTCCTTGAGGATCGGATAGGCGTCGGTGTAAACCGATTTCCAGCCGTCGTCGAAGGTGATGAGGATGGCTTGTTTGGGGATCTCCTTCTCGCCTTTTTTCCAGGCGGTGAATTCATCCAGCGTGATCACCTTGAGCCCGAGTTGGCGGATGGTCTCCATCTGCTTGCGGAATTTCGAGGTGTGAATGCGCATCGCGGTTTCCGGCAAGTTCTCGGCGAGGTCGTGGTAGCCGAGGATGGAAACGCGGACGCCGTCATCGGGAATCGCGGGATCCTCCACCGGCGGCGCGACGGGTGCCAGAGGGATCTCGGGCACGGGAGCATCTTGCGCCCACGAGCAGATACTGGTGATAAGGGTGAGAAGCAGGGCGAATTTCGTCATGAAAGAGGTGGGAGGTTATTCCTGAAATCCGCCGCGTGGAAGCCGAAAGACAAGCTTTGGAAGGGGAGGCACGGCGGATTTCTGCACGGAACTTGAATCATTGGTCCCAATGGAGTTGCGCTGTTTTACTTGCCGTTGGGAGGAATTGACGATTGATGAATGACGATTGTTGATTTGCGATCGGAACAGGGAGGCGGGAAGACGCGCGCCTTTTAACAGAAAAAAACCCTCTTCCCACCTATGCACCTTATACGCCGAGTTCTCCTTTGCCCCCCCCCAAATATTGGTGTAAGATCAACCAAAAATCATTCGTTTGCATAAAAATATGTCTTGTATACGTATCATCGGAGCTGCTCTGGCCAGCGGATTCCTCTCATCGACAATCAACGCCGAGGAGATCCGATTCAACCGCGACATCCGCCCCATCTTCACTAAACACTGCTCCGCCTGCCACGGCGGTGTGAAAGAAGCGGGCGGTATCTCCTTCGTTTTCCGCGACCGCCTACTCATCGAAGGCGAATCCGGAAATATCCCCGTGGTGCCGGGCAAGCCGGAGAAATCGGAAATGATTAGCCGTGTGAAAAGCAAAGATCCTGATGAGATCATGCCCCAGCCGAAGCACGGCCAGCCCCTTTCCTCAGCAGAGATCGCCAAACTGGAGAAATGGATCGCTGAAGGAGCGAAATGGGAAGAACACTGGGCCTTCATGCCACCGGTGGAGATGCAAGTGACCGGACTCAAAAACGAATCCTGGCTCACCTCCTCGCTCGACCGCCATGTTCTAAGGAAAATCGAGGAATCCGGCCTCGAACCCGCCCCGGAAGCCGCTCCCGGGGAATGGCTGCGCCGCGTCTCCTTCGATTTAACCGGTCTCCCTCCATCCTTGGAGGAACTCGCTGAGGTGGAGTCTGCCTGGAAAACAGACCCCACCAATGCGCGAACGACGGCCGTCGACAGACTCCTCGCCTCCCCCGCTTACGGCGAACGCTGGGCTGCCGTCTGGCTCGATCTCGCACGCTACGCCGACACCTTCGGTTTCGAGAATGACCCCCATCGCGATATCTGGCCATGGCGGGATTGGCTCATCCGATCACTCAACTCCGACATGCCCTACGACCGGTTCACCGTCGAGCAACTGGCCGGCGACCTGCTCCCCGCCGCCACTCCCGACCAGATCCTCGCCACCGCTTTCCACCGCAACACCCAGACCAACACCGAAGGCGGCACCGACGACGAGGAATTCCGCGTCGCCGCCGTCATCGACCGCGTCTCCACCGTCTGGACGACGTGGCAGGCCACCACCTTCGGCTGCGTCCAGTGCCATGACCACCCCTACGATCCCATCGCGCACGACGAGTTTTACGAGTTCATGGATTTCTTCAACCAATCCGAGGATTCCGACCTCAACAACGAGTTTCCCAAACTGAAACTCGCGGGCGACGAATTCGTTGTGCTCGAACGCGACACCCGGACCCTGCGCGAACAACTCAACGCCGATGGCCGGGCAATTTCCGATGCCGCATGGAAACCCCTCGGCAACCATGTCCTCACCCCCCAATTTGGAACCCTGACGATCGATGGCACCGGCCTCATCGTCAGCGAGGGAACTCTCCGCTGGGGAGTGACCCACAAGGTCAACGCCAGTACCGAACCCTTCGATGCGCTAAAAATCTCCATCTTCCCCGTCAGCGACGACCCGAAAAATTGGCCGGAAATGGGTGTGATGGTGATTGATTTCAAAATGGAGAAAGTCTCCCCCGACGGCTCCCGCCAGCCCATCCCCATCGCTGAGATTTTCGCCGATTATTTGGCCGGGTTCTCGGATCCGATGAGTGCATTCACCGGCCAACCGGACGGTAAAAAATTCGAACGTTTCTCCGGCCCCGGCGGCAAGGGCGGCGGGGGAGTGGGCTTCGGGGAATACCCGCGCCTCACCGGCCCGCGCCAATTCGTGCTGCTGCCCGCACAACGCGTCGAAATCACGCCCGAAGACCGCATCGAAATCTCCCTCTCCCACGGCGCGAGTGCCAACGGGAGCCAAGGCACCTACCTCCGCAAATTCCGCATCGAGACGGCCTCGGATGCGCGCTACCCATCCCTCCTCAGCGCTCCCGCGCGCGCCGCGAAATGGCAGAGTGTCATCGCCAACACCGACCGCATGGCCACCCTGAAAGGCACCGAAGTCCCGGTGATGCGCGACCGCGCTCCGAACGCGCGACGCGACACCCGCGTGTTCGCCCGCGGCAACCGCCTCACCAAGGAACACAGCGTCAAAGCCGATGTCCCCGAGCTCCTGAAAAAGGGCTATTCGGGCGGAAAAACCGCGAACCGCCTCGACATGGCGCGCTGGCTCGTCAGCGGAGAGAATCCTCTCACCGCCCGCGTGATGGTCAACCGTCTGTGGGGCGAGATGTTCGGAATCGGCATCGTCGAATCCGCCGAGGACTTCGGCACTTCAGGCATACCTCCATCCAACCTCCCACTCCTCGACCACCTCGCCCTCCGTTTCCAGAACGATCACAAATGGTCTGTCAAAGCCGTCCTCCGCGAGATCGCCCTCTCCTCGACGTATCGCCAAGCCTCTGCCGCATCGCCGGAACTCGTTTCCAAAGACCCCAAAAACCAGCTCCTCGCCCGCGGCCCACGCAACCGCCTCACCGCGGAAATGGTTCGCGACCAAGCTCTTGCCGTCGGCGGGCTGCTATCTAGGAAAATGTTCGGCCCCTCCGTATTCCCTCCGCAACCGGATGGCATCTGGAGCTCAGTTTACAGCGGCGCAGAATGGAAAGAATCCCCGGGTGAGGACAAGTTCCGCCGCGCGGTCTATACCTACATGAAACGCACCAGCGGTTTCCCCGGCCAACTGACTTTCGATGCGCCCAGCCGCGATCTCTGCTCCGCCCGCCGCCTCGCATCAAACACCCCCTTGCAGGCTCTCGTTACCATGAACGATCCCGCCCACATCGAGGCCGCCGTGGCGCTTGCCGCACGCCTGTCCGCCCATTCCGGCGAGATCCGCGCACAGATCAAACACGCCTACATCGCCTGCACCCAGCGCCTCCCCGATGAGGCGGCCCTCTCCGATCTCGAAGGCCTTTTTCAAGACCTCTCCCGCGAAACCTACGGCAAGGACGCTAAGCTCGGCCCGAACCCCGCGCTCACCCTCACCGCCAACACGATCCTCAACCTCGACGCCTCGCTCACCAAATGAAAGACCTCGAACAGCGCCTCCGCATCGGCGAGCTATCGCATCTCACCCGCCGCCATTTCCTCTCCAAATGCACCACCGGGATGGGAGCCATGTGGCTCGCCTCGCTCGGCGACAATGCCTTTGGCGCGGGTGCCAAGCTGGTAAAAGACCCCGCCCGCCCCTTCGCCCCGGACGTCCCTCATCTCCCGGGAAAAGCCAAGCGCGTGATCTACCTCCACATGGCCGGAGCGCCCTCCCAGCACGAGCTTTTCGACTACAAGCCAGAGCTCAAGAAACTCGACGGCCAGGACTGCCCCAAGGAATTCCTCGAAGGCAAGCAGTTCGCCTTCATCCAGGGAGTCCCGAAAATGCTCGGCCCGCAATTTGAGTTCAAGCAGCACGGCCAAAGCGGAGCGTGGATCTCCGACCGCCTGCCCCATCTCGCCACGGTCGCCGATGAGCTGTGTTTCATCAAATCCATGCACACCGACCAGTTCAACCACGGGCCGGCGCAGCTCCTCGTCCACACCGGGACACCCATCCCCGGCGGGTCTTCCATCGGCTCATGGACCACCTACGGCCTCGGCACGGATAACCAGAACCTCCCAGGTTTCATCGTCCTCACCTCCGGCGGCAAAAATCCGGACGCTGGCAAATCTGTCTGGGGTTCCGGATACCTCCCTTCCGTTTACCAAGGCGTCCAATGCCGTTCTCAGGGTGAGCCCGTCCTTTACCTCCAGAACCCCGATGGTGTCTCGCGCGACATGCGCCGCCGCTCCCTCGACACCCTCGACCGCATTAACCGCCGCATCGCGGAGGAAACCGGTGATCCTGAAACCGTCACCCGCATCGCCCAATACGAAATGGCCTTCCGGATGCAGATGAGTGCCACCGATGCCTTCGATCTCAAACAAGAGGACGAAGCCACACAAGCCATGTATGGCACCGAACCCGGCAAGGAATCCTTCGCGAATAACTGCCTCCTCGCCCGCCGCCTTGCCGAGCGAGGCGTCCGCTACATCCAGCTCTTTGACTGGGGCTGGGACTCGCATGGCGCGGATACGAAGGAAGCACTTAACGCAGGCTTTAGTGATCGCTGCAAAGCCATCGACAAACCCATCACCGCACTCATCAACGACCTCAAGCGCCGCGGTATGCTGGAGGACACCCTCATCGTCTGGGGCGGAGAGTTCGGTCGCACCCCCATGCGCGAAAACCGCGGCGGAGTCGAAATGGCACTCATAGGCCGCGACCACAACCCCGGAGCCTTCACCGTCTGGATGGCCGGCGGCGGCGTGAAAGCGGGAACCTCCTACGGCGAGACCGACCCCATCGGTTACGAGGCGATCAAGGACAAGGTTTCTGTCCACGACCTCCACGCCACCATGCTCCACCTCCTCGGATTCGACCACGAGAAGCTCACCTACCCGTTCCAGGGCGCGAACCAGCGCCTCTCCAACATCACTAAGCCCGGTACCAAAGTCGTTAAGGGCGCGGTCGCCTAAACTCAGGAAATAGTTTTTCGCCATGTGTGGAGAATCCGCTGAAGAGGCGGTTTGTGGAGAGCTGCCCGGTGTCTCAGAGCTTGCTCAGCGCCTCGGCGATTGCCGCCTCAGTGAGGCGGATAGAATCATCCCAGCATCTCAAGCAGGTGGCCGAAGACGTCGGAGTTTCTCACCATGCCGGTGAAGCGGTCGGACTGCGGGCCGAGGGCGGAGATGAGCGTGGGATCGGAGGTGTGGGTGGTGCCGGTCCAGCCGATGCCGGTGTGGTTGCCGGCGAACTGGCCTAGCAGGCCTTCCGGTTTGCTGAGTTGCTCGTTCCACTCGACGACCGGGTGTTTTTCGAAAATTTCGAGCAGGGCGGCGGACTGATCCGGCCTGAGGGTGAAGTCGAGGTGCTGCTTGATGAGCGCGGCGAGCTGGTCGGCGGTTCCACCTTGGGTTTTCGTCCACTCGGCGAAAAGTCGTTCGTGGGAGGCTTTCAAATTTCGGATCCGGGCGAAGCGCTGCGTGCTCTCGGCGTAGCCGTTTCCCATGCCGTTGAGGCCGGGGTTGGAGTTGCCGTGGTCGCTGGTCACGACGAGCAGGATGTCGTCGCGATTGCCGATGAGGGCGAGGACGGCGGCGAGGGCGTCGTCGAAGGCGAGTTGGTCGCCGAGCAGCGCGCCGATGTCGTTGAGGTGGGCGGCGTGGTCGATGCGGGCGCCTTCGATTTGCAGAAGAAACGGCTTATCGCCTGGCAGGAAGCGGGTGAGCGCGGCCTGGGCCATTTCCGTGAGGGTGGGAATCCGGGCGGCCAAGGCGGGATTCTGGTCGCGGTCGATAGAGAAGGGGAGGTGGCCGCGGGTGAAGGTGCCGAGGAGTTTCTGCTCGCGGGCGGCGAGCAGCGCGTCGCGGGTGTTGACGATGCCGTATCCGGCCTTCGCGAAATCGCTGGCGAGGTCGCGCTTGTCGAGGCGGTCCTTCGCGCTGAAATGGCCGGAACCGCCGCCGAGCAGGATTTCCACGCGGTCGAGGTATTGCGGGGCGATGCTACCTTCGTCGCCGCGTTTCGGGACGATCGACGCGAATCCCGCAGGTGTCGCGTGGGTGATGGTAGCGGTGCTAACAAGGCCGATCCGTGCGCCTTTGTTTTTGAGAATCGCGGCGATGGGAGTGATTTCCCGGCCTTCGGGGCTAACGTTGACGGAGCCGTTATTGACGCGCTGGCCACCGCCCCATGCGCTGGAGGCCGCGGCGGAATCGGTGACCATCGAGTTGGCCGAGGCGGTATCCATCAGACCGCGGGCGGCGTTGCGGTCGTTGAGCAGCGACCACCACTGCGTGCCGCGCTTGCGGGTGAGATTGGAATAGGCTTCAGCCAGCGTCAGGACGCCCGGGCTCATGCCGTCGGAGACCATGAAAACGATCCCGCGCACTTTGCGGGCCGGGCTGCCGGAGGGATCGGCGGAGGCCTTGGTGGCGGCGAGCAGCGCGGCGGCACCGCTGAGAGTGGCGGCCTTGAGCCAGTCCCGGCGGGCGATTTCACACATACTCGTGAGCGGCGAAGTCATGGAGAAGTCTTAGCACCCGGGCTGCGGACGGCAAGGCCGCGAAAACGATCTTTTCACCTCAGGCTTGCGCGGATGCTTCCGGTTCTTTAACCATCCGCCCCCATGACGCACGATCCGGACCAACACGCCTCGCTGGGGGAAATGTATTCCGACTATTTCCTCGATTACGCCAGCTACGTCATCCTCGAACGCGCGGTGCCGCACCTTTACGACGGCCTCAAGCCGGTCCAGCGCCGCATCCTCCACGCCATGGACGAGCTCGACGACGGCCGCTATAACAAGGTCGCCGGGATCGTCGGAAACACGATGAACTACCATCCGCACGGCGACCAGTCGATCGGCGCCGCCATCGTCGGGCTGGGCCAAAAGGACCTGCTCATCGACACCCAGGGGAACTGGGGCAACACCCTCACCGGCGACGGTGCGGCCGCGCCCCGTTACATCGAGGCTCGCCTCACCAAGTTCGCCAACGAGGTCGTCTTCAACCCGAAAACCACCACCTGGCTCCCCAGTTACGACGGCCGCCGGAAGGAACCCGACACGCTGCCTGTTAAATTCCCGCTGCTCCTCGCGCAAGGCGTCGAGGGCATCGCCGTCGGACTCGCCTGCAAGATCCTGCCGCACAATTTCCATGAGCTCATCGAGGCCGCCATCGCCGTGCTGCGCGACCAGTCGTTCACGCTGATCCCCGATTTCCCCACCGCCGGCATCATGGACGCCTCCGAATACCGCGACGGCCTGCGCGGCGGAAAAGTCCGGGTCCGCGCCCGCATCGCCACCGACAAGAAGGGCGTCCTCCGCATCACGGAAATCCCCTTCGGCACCACCACCGGCGGCCTGATGGAGTCGGTCGTCGCCGCCGCCGACAAGGGGAAAATCAAGATCGCCAAGATCGAGGACAACACCGCCGCCCACGCCGACATCCTCGTCTATCTGCCCGCCGGCGCCGATCCCGAGCAGACCCGCGACGCGCTCTACGCCTTCACCGACTGCGAGCTCACCATTTCCCCTAACGCCTGCGTCATCGTCGATGGTAAGCCGGTGTTCATGGCGGTTTCCGACATCCTCCGCCGCACCACCCTCCACACCCGCAACCTGCTGGAAATGGAGTTACAGATCAAACTCGGCGAGCTCGCCGAGAAATGGCACTTCAGCTCGCTCGAACAGATCTTTATCGAGAACCGCATCTACCGCGACATCGAGGAATGCGAAACCTGGGAGGCCGTGCTCAAGGCCATCGACGACGGTTTGAAGCCGTTCAAGAAACTCCTCAAGCGCGAGGTCACCGAGGAGGATCTCGCCCGGCTCACCGAGATCAAGATCAAGCGCATCTCCAAGTTCGACTCCTTCAAGGCCGACGAGGAAATCAAGGGACTCGAAAAAGGTATCGAGGAAACCGAGAAGAACCTCCGCAACCTCACCCGCTACACCATCCGCTGGTATGAGGAGCTCGCCAAGAAATACGGTAAGGACCGCGAGCGCCGCACCGAGATCGCCTCGTTCGAGCGCGTGGACCGGATGCAAGTCGTCGCCGCCACCGAGACGCTCTATCTGGACGCGAAGAACGGCTTCGCCGGTTACGGTCTGAAAAAAGACGGTGAGCCCGTGGAGAAATGCTCCACCATTGACGACCTAATCACCTTCACCCAGGACGGCAAGATGCGCGTCATGAAAGTCGCCGAGAAAGTCTTCGTCGGCCAGAAACCGCTGCGCGTCGCCATCTTCCGCAAGGACGAGGACCTCATCTACTCGATGATCTATCGGGACGGCCGCGAAGGCCCTATCCTTGCCAAGCGATTCACCGTCGGCGGCGTCACCCGCGACAAGGAATACGACCTGACTAAAGGCAAGCCCGGCACCCGCGTCCTCTACTTCGCCTTCCACAAGACCAACGAGGAAAGCGCCGCGCAGATGCTGCTGGTCTATCTGAAATCTGGCCTCCGCATGCGCAACCTGATCCGCCCGCTGCACTTCGCCGAGTTCGGCATCAAGAGCCGCTCCAGCGCCGGCAACCTTGTCACCAAGCACGGCATCGAGAAGATCATCCGCGCGCCGAAGGATTATGATCCGAACCTGGGTGCCTGAGCGACCGCATCGCGCCACCGGCTCACCGGAGTCTCGTCTCCTGATAGAAATCCGTCACGGCTCCGCCTCGTCGTTTTCCTCGGCCGCCATCGGGAGTGCTTCGAGACTGCCGCGGTAGGCTTTTTCATCGAAACCGCGGCGTTTTCTCAGCACTTGGTCCATTTCTTCGCCGAGGCAGAGTGCGATCTGGGATTTCGCCTCGGATTCCTCGAGACCGAGATTGAGAAGCCTGGCGAGGGTTTTCGTGACATAGGGCGTCTGCGGAGACACGAGCTGCTGCTCAACGGCGGCAATCAGGTCGGGTAAGAGGTCTTCGTTCATGATCAGGCGGGGGTGTTGGGTCTGTCATTCATGGGGTTTCAATCATTCACGAGGCAAACATGATGTTGGGGGTGACGTGAAGGAAAGCGCAAAAACCATGGGAATGCGTATCTTGACGACTCACGGCGTCTTGGCCGCAGTCGAGGACGCGATTGGATTGTTAGGGGCGTTGTGGTCGAGGTCGTAGGAGATGGTTTCCGTGTCGGAAGTCACAGGTCCGCGAGTTTCCGCTCGTGCCAAATTTCAAGGAGCAGCAGGGTGATCGTAACCGAAAGCGGGCCGAGAATGATCCCGGAGGAGCCGAAGACGATCAACCCGCCGACCAGGGAAATGAAGGTGAGAAGGGTGTGTTGATGGAGTCGGTTTCCGACCAGGATCGGGTAGATCAGATTGTCGATGCCCGCCACCACGATGCCGCCCCATGCGGTGAGGAGCATGGCTTTTCCCCACATCCCCTGCGACGCCAGCCAGATGGCGGCGGGAATCCAAATGACGAAGGCTCCTAGGACCGGGATGACCGCCAGCAGTCCCATGATGATGCCCCAAAGCAAGGGGGCGGGTAGGCCGAGCATCCAGAACATCAGTCCGCCAAGAGTGCCCTGAATGGTGGCGACCACCAGCGTGCCGTAAACCGTGGCGTGAATGGTGGCGCTGACCCGTGCGAAAATACGGTTCATTTCTGCAGGCGAGAGCGGGGATAGGGATCGCAGGGAGTCGAGAACCAGGCACTGGTCGCGCAGGAAATAGAAGAGCAGATAGAAGGTGAGCAGCAGGCCGGTCAGCTGCATCACCGAGCCCCGCACGAACGAGGTCGCGGTATTGGTCAACCCCGTGGCGAGGCGGCCGACGGTTTCGGGTAGATCGATTTGCCGCTCGATCCAGCGGTCGAGCGGGGCAAGGTGCGGGTAGCTGTCGAAATACTTGGTCAAGGTGTCCGGGGCGGCGTGGGTCTGGATGAGTTCGGCTCCTTTTGAAATTTCCATGATCAAGCGGTTCACCACGAAGATGGCGGGCGCGACGACGATCACCGCGATGACGGTGATTGAAATGGCCGTCACCAGATTGCGGCGTTTGAACTTCGATTCCAGCCTGCGCTGCAAGGGGCTGAGAATGACGGCGAGAGCGAGCGCCCAGGAAATGGCGGGCAGGAACGGCAGGGCCAACCGGTAACAAAGATAGAGCCCGATGAGCATCAACGCCGTGAGAACCAATCCGTTCGCCGGAGCGGATGGTTCGCGGGGACGGGCTGGCGGGATCTTCGATGCTTGGGGGGCTGAGTCGTTCATGGGGAATTCCGGCGAAATCGGGAACAGTTATTCCCGGGCAGCAGGCACGATGAGAGTCGGGACGCTTGCCTTGCGGACCATGCCTTCCGCGACGCTGCCTAGCAGCAACGACGCGATCACTCCGTGGCCGTGCGATCCGACCACCACAAAGTCCGCGCCGCTTTGCTTGATATGGTCGAGCAACATGTGAAGCGGGCTGCCCTCCACCATCCGGGAGGTCGCGTGAGGCACATCCGCGCGCACCTTGGCGAGGAGTTCGTCCAGTTTGACGGCCGCCCTTCGTTTCGCTTCTTCGTGGAATTCGGTCATGGCCGGAAATTCACCGGGAGTGAAGCCGTAGGCGGCGTAGCCGGGTTCCGGCTCGATGACGTGGAACAACTGCAAGTCCGCGCCGAAGGATTTGGCCAGGTCCACGGCGATCTGGGTCACTCGGGGCGTGGCGTTCGAGAAATCTACTGCAACGATGATGGTTTTCATGACATTAGGGATATAGCATCGGCGACCGATCGTTGTAAAGATAGATCATCCCGCGTGGACCACCCGCGTCGCCTTGCCGGCGAGGGCGGAGTTGACCATGATCAGCTCGCCGATGTTTTCCAGCGTCAGCAAGCCGACGATTCTCTCGCCACTCATCACCGGGAGCGTGGCCCATTGATTTCTCCCCATGGACTCCAGCGTGAGTGTCAGGACGTCAGTGTCATTTACCGGATCGCACCCGCGGTACATGAAATCGCCGACTGCGGCTCCCCGGTTCCCGTCCATCAGGGCTTTGACCAGGTCGTTGCGCAGCAGGACACCGAGCACTTGTCCGTTATCAAGAACCGGGAAATCCTGTTGGGAGCCTGCGAGAAGCTCTTCCACCGCCGTGCCGAGCGTGTCATGCGCGGAGAGAGTGCGGAATCGCGTCATCATGGCATCCCGCACTTGCAGGCCTTCCAATGCGGACTCCGTCTCGACTTGCGCCGCTTCCCCTTGGGCTCCCAGATAGACAAAGATCGCGATGAAGACCAGGAACGGATTGTGGAAAAAGCCGACGATGCCTAGCAGGATCGCCATCATCTGCCCGATGTTCGCCGCGATCGCCGTGGCCCGGCGGCGCCCAAGGCGGTTGGCCAGTAAGGCGCGCAGGACTCGTCCTCCATCCATCGGGAATGCCGGCAGCAGATTAAAGGTGCCGATGAATAGGTTCACCCACATCAGTTGCGCCAGAAATCCGTTTTTCATTCCGTGGACTTCCATCAGTTCGTGAGTCCGGCCTTGGAGCAGCAGGATTCCGAAAAGCATCGCCGCGATGACTGCGTTCACCGCCGGACCGGCGATGGCTACCCAGAATTCCTGCATCGGTTTTTCCGGGATCCGTTCCAAGCGGGCGACGCCGCCGATGGGTAGCAGCGTGATGTCCCGCGTCAGCACGCCATAGCGTTTGGCCGTCAGCGCGTGGCCGAACTCGTGCAGCACCACGCAGCCGAACAGCGCCAGAATGAAGCCCACTCCCGCCAACGCTTGGCCGGCAGTCTCGCCCGCGCCGAGGTGGGCGAGGAAAATCCAGCCGATCAGCAGGACGAAGGTCCAGTGCAAATAAACGCCGATACCGGCGACACTGCCGAGCTTCAGGGACCATTTCATAGGCAGCCAACATAATCCCACTCGTGCGATACCTCAACTTCATTCAAAGACCTCGTTCCGCGCCGATTGCTTTTTTCAGCTCCGCACTTTGCACTGGCGCGTTGCAGGCCGGTTCGCTGAGCGCTTCGTTCACCGCTTCGCAAGGGCTGCTGTTGATGATTCCCAACATGTATAAAATCGCCGGCGAGCTGATTCCCTTCTGCACTGAGGGTGGAGCTGGTAGAACTCATTCAAATTTTCACTGCGATCGGTTGTGATGTGGAATTTGAAATCGGGCGTTTGGTGTTGGATTTACTGGAAATTACCACTCCTGACGAATCCAACTCCCCGAAAGCTGGTCAGTAGGTCAACAGTCGGGGAACTGTCGATTTCTCGAACATTCGGCTTGATTTTGTGGCCTGTGCGACAGCAATAAAGCTAGGCGCTGACGATGGTAGCCTCCAATTTGAAGATTCCCAGTTCATGAATCACCCCTATTTGCCGGTCCTGATTTTCTTCGCCGTGGCGCTGATGGTGCCTATCGGTTCGCTCGTTCTCGCGCGTGTTTGGATGACGTTTTTCACGCCGATCAAGCGCGGCAAGGAGAAGAACGCGCTCTACGAATGCGGCGTCAACCCGCTCGCCGAGCGCCAGACGCGCTTCCACTCGCAATACTATCTGTTCGGCCTGCTGTTCCTGCTGTTCGACGTGGAAACCGTCTTCCTGCTGCCGTTCGCTGTGGCGTTTCTCAAGCTGCCAGTCGGCGCGTTTCTGGTAGCCATGCTGTTCCTGCTCCTGCTCGCGGAAGGCCTCCTCTGGGCCTGGAGCAAGGGCCTGTTAAACTGGCGCGGTCCCGCGAAACCCAAGCTCACCGTTTACAGCGAGTGATTTCCGCGCCGCGCTCCGGGTCGTTCAACCGCCTGTCCGCGGGGGACGCTTCTTCTTGGAGTCCGGCGTCACGTCGCGCATGCCGCCCTGGCTCTTCGCCTTCTGGGCTTTTTGCATCTCCGCCTGGCGGGCTGCCATGCGCTGGACCCAGGATTGCTTGTCGGCTCCGGTGCGGGCCTTGAGTTCGGGCTCGGGCACCTTGTTCATCAGCCAAGTCTGGCCGATGGAGAAGATGTTCTGGGTGGTCCAGTAGAGGGCGAGCGCGGAGGCGAAGTTATAGCAGAAGAAGAAGAACATGAACGGCATGAACATGATGATCTTCTGCTGCATGGCGTCGCCGGTCTTGGGCGTCATCTTGATTTGCAGGAAACTGGAAATCGCCATGACGACGGGGAGGATGTTGATCGGCACGCCGGAGATGTGCATCAGCGTGTCCGGCTGCGAGAGGTCGTCCACCCACAGGAAACCCTGGCCGCGGAGCTCGACGGCGTATTGGAGCATCCGGTAGAAGCCGAAGAAGATCGGGATCTGGATGAACATCGGGAGGCAGCCGCCGAGCGGATTGATCCCGAATTTTCGATAGAGCCCCATCGTCTCGGTGTTGATCTTGTTCGGATCGTCTGCGTATTTCTCTTTGATCTTGGCCATCTCCGGCTGGAGCTTGGCCATCCGCTTCATGGTGTGGGTGGACTTGGCGTGGAGCGGCCAGATGATGATGCGGACGGTGATGGTTAGGAAGATAATGGCGAGGCCCCACGACCAGTTTTTGGCGACTTGGTCCAGCAGGCTGTGGAAGGTGTTGAGGAGCCAGTTGAGCGGGCCGGAGACCCACCAGAACCAGCCGTATTGCATGACCTCGCCCCAGCCGATGCCCCAGGCGCTGTCCATTTTCTGGAGCATCGGATTGTGCTTGGGACCGATGAAGACGAGGTAGTTGAGCGTCAGCGGTTGGCCTGGATTGAGGGAAACTGGGGGAAGCTGGAGACCGGCGTTCACGGAAGTCACTGCTGCGGCTCCGCTGGTGATGCTGACTTGGCTGGACTTGGCCCACACGTTGGTGACGGCTGGCTCGACGGGTCTGAGGACGGTCGCGAAGAATTGGTTAGTGACCCCGGCGAATTTCACCGGCTTGGTGCTCTCGCTCTTCATGAGCGACTGCGCGGAGCTGAACATGCCGCCCTTGAATCCGGAGCCGTCCTTGAAGTCGATTCCGCCGTTTTCGCTCCAGAAGAATCCGGTTTGCTGGCCGACTTCGGCCTGATAGGTCGGCGCGGCTTCGCCCATGAAGAGGCTCCATTGGCCGAGATTGGTGGCGACGGATGCGGTGTTTTCGAGATTGAGCTCGAAGGCGAGCATATAGGTGGAGCCTGCTTTGCCGGGTTCTTGCAAGGCGAAGGATTTTTTGGCGATCAGCCCGGATGGCAGTTTGGCGATGAAGACCGCCTTCTTGCCGGCAATGGATTCGTCGGCCTTGTAGGCATAGGGGACGTTCTCCAAAATTTCGCCCGCGCCTGCCAATCCGCCGATGGGGCCGGCACCGAAGCGGTTGGCTTGGACGAGTTCGTTCTTGCTGCCGACTTGGAACTGTTTCTTGAACTCAGCGAATTTGATGCCGCCCCCGATGTTGGTAAGGGTGAAGATGACGTCTTCATTTTCGAGAATGACAGTTTCCTCCTCGGTGGGAGGTGGTGGTGGCTCAACGGTGAGTTCCGCAGTGCTGATAACGGGCTGTCCTGGGGCGGGCGGGAGGCTTTTCTGAAGCGCTGCCTCGCGGGCACGGAGCTCGGCCTGCGCGGCGCTGTTTTTGCTAGAATAGTAGAGGTTGGCGGCGAGCAGGCCGCCGCAGAGGGCGAGGATGACCCAGGTTTTACGATCGTACATGGAGGCGTGGTGGAAAGTTAGATGTGAGGTGTTTCGCGGTGGCGCGAGCAGGAATGTTTTGCAGTTTCCGGTGCGCCGGGCGACGGGACGGGGTCATAACCGCAGCCACCCCATGGATGACAGCGGAAAATCCGACAAATTCCATGCCACGAGCCGATGAACGGTCCGTGGGCTTCCACCGCTTGGAGGAAATAGTTCGAGCAGCTCGGCGTGTAGCGGCAGCCCATGGCGGGGCCGGAGACCGCTTTCAACATCGGATTGAGGATCCGTTGATAGAAACGGATCAGGAGGCGGATCACGGTGCTGGTGAAACGTGAGATCACGATTTTTCGGCGGGGCGGGGGAACAGTCCGAGCCGCTTGGCTTGCCGGACCCAGTCTTCCTCGAGTTCGGCGAAGGTCGCCTTGGAGGCACCCGGCCGGGCGATGGTGACGAGGTAGCGGCGGATTTCCACAAATTCGGGGGCGTGGGACTGGACGAGCGAGCGGAAGCGGCGGCGCAGCAGACTGCGGTCGTGGGCCTTGCCGCTGCGCTTGGTGGTGATGAAGCCGGTGCGGATCGTGGTGAGCGACGAATCAGGTAGCGTGCTTAAAATAACGAACCGGCCGGCTTTCGCCTGACCGGTGGTTTTGACCCGCGCGAAATCCGCGCGCTGGGTCATGCTGCATGTCCGCGGGAGTCGCATGGCGGGGCTGCTGTGGACTCCCGTGACGGCCTCAGGGCGAAGCCTCAGTTGCCGTGCTGCGTCGTGTGACGGCTGTATTGAATCTCAACACCCTTGGGAACAAGGCGCTTGCGACCTTTTTGGCGGCGGCGGCGGATGATGTCGCGGCCGGATTTGGTGGCCATGCGGGCCCGGAAGCCGAATTGGTTTTTCCGTGTGCGCTTGGATGGCTGATAAGTGCGTTTGCTCATGGCTTGGGCCTCAAATAAAGGTTCGTAATCCGTCCGGTAGCCGGCTCGGGGCGCGCACTCTAGGTGCCGGAAGCGGCTTGTCAACCCGCCAATGGCAGGAAAATGAGATTTTTAAGCGGGCGGTGCAGCTTGCTTTGACTGGGCTGATTATCAGCTTGGGTTGGATCACTTCAGAACACCTGACCTCGGCGGGGTTTTGGGTGAGTTTAAGATGATACTGATTTTAAAATCATGCGCAGGCAATCTCCAGCCGCTCAAAAAATCAAACCCCTTGATTTTGCAGACTTTCGCTGCGTTCACGCTCACACGAGGTCAGGTGTTCTGAATTTGTTGAAATGCGAGACCGGAGCCATCTATTTCTTCAAAACGGCGTTCGCCCGCAGGGCGGAGGGGAGTACACGCGCCCTCGCGTGTTCCCTGTCGCGCCCTCGCGGCAGGGTCGGCCCGCGTCACGCGTCAGCCCGTCCAACACAGCAGACGCCCGTTTTCAGCGGGGGCGCTGAAAACCACACGTGAGGGCGCGTGTGCTCCCCTTGCGGAATTCCACCGACCGCCGCGAGTGGTCCCCTTCCTGACAGCTCGCCCGCAGTGCCGCGAAGAGCTTGGAGCGAACGGAATCCACCTTCGACTTCTCGATCCCGTATTTCAGTTCCAGGTCCGCCAGAAGGTTCCGCACGGCCTCCACCAGACGAAAAATGGGATGCTACGGAATGGAAATACGCAACCCGCAGGCGGCATCACAGAGGAAGTGAGGCGTGGGGGACCTTCATGGAAATCATGAAATGAAGTTATCAAGACGGAGTGGTGGGGAAGCTTTGATCCCGCGCCGAAGCACAGCGAATTTCAAAGATCTGCCCGCGACGACGAGCCGTTCTGATAGTCTGAAGGATTGACGACGTGACGGGCCGCGCCAACCGGTTAGTGCGCCATCGGGCTCTCGCCGGAGGCTTCGCCGAGGCGGGAGAGGTGCTCTGGCAGGAATTTCTTGAAGCGAGTCTTGTCGATGGCCTTCATGTAGGCTTCCTCCGGCGAGATCATGCCTTCGCGGAGTTTCGACCAGATCGACTCGTCCATGAACTGCATGCCTTCGTTCTTACCGCCGGTGATGACGTCGTAGAGTTTCTGGGTGGCACCTTCCCGGATGATCGCGGCGACGGCGGGGGTGGCGAACATGATTTCGTGCACGGCGGTCCGGCCGGGCTTGTCCACCCGCTTGCAGAGTAACTGGGCGACGACGCCGCGAAGCGAGGCGGCGAGCATGGTGCGGACCTGGGATTGCTGGTTGGCGGGAAATACGTCGATGATCCGGTCAACGGTCTTACGGGCGTTGTTCGTGTGGAGGGTGCCGAAGACGAGCAGGCCGGTCTCGGCCGCGGTTAGGGCGAGGGAGATGGTTTCCAAATCGCGCATTTCCCCGACGAGTACGATGTCCGAGTCCTCCCGCAGCGCGGCGCGCAGGCCGTCGGCGAAGGAGGGGGTTTGGATCGGCACTTCGCGCTGGGTGATGATGGAGCGCTTGTTGCGGTGGACGAACTCGATGGGTTCTTCCACCGTGATGATGTGGCGGTTGAAGTTGGTGTTGATGTAGTCTAGCAGCGCGGCGAGCGTGGTGGACTTGCCCGAGCCGGTAGGGCCGGTGACGAGGACGAGGCCGGAGCGCATGTGGCCGAATTCCTTGACGACATTCGGCACTCCGAGGCTTTCGAGCGAGGCGATTTCGGTGGGGATCAGGCGGAACACCGCGGCGAGGCCGTTCTGCTGTTTGAGGTAGTTGCAGCGGAAGCGGGAGTCCACGTCCATTTCGTAGGCGAAGTCGAGGTCACCGTCTTCGAGGTAGCGCTGGAAGGCCTTGGCATCACAAATTTCGGCGAGAAGATCCCTGAAGCTGTCTCCTAACAATGGTTCCTGATCGGGGATATTGACGACCGAGCCGTGGACGCGGATTTTTGGCACCTGACCTTCAGACAAGTGAAGGTCGGAGCCCTTGGTGTCGATTAGATAGCGGAAAAACGAGTCGATTCTGGCCATGGACGAGGAAGGGGATGCGTTTTGGATTTTGTTTTTTGAAGCTTTTCCCCGCAGGGAACGCGGTGAACGGGTGTCTATCAGGATGCCAGGAACGCTTTCATCTGGTTCTTGTCATCTGAGCGGAAGAGCGTCTCGTCCTTGGAGATGAGGCGCTGCACGTAGAGCTGGCGCAGCGACTCGTCCATGGTGATCATGCCGACGTTCTTACCGGTCTGCATCACGCCGGGAAGCATGAAAGTTTTGCCTTCGCGGATGCAGTTGGCGACCGCGGCGGTGTTGACTAGGAGCTCGAGGGCGAGCACGCGGCCGTTGCCGTCGGCGCGGGGGACGAGCTGCTGGGAAAGGATGCCGCGGAGCGATTCGGAAACCATGATGCGGATCTGCTCGCGCTGGTCGGTTGGGAACACGTCGAGCACCCGGTCGAGGGTCCGCGGGGCGTTTCCGGTGTGGAGGGTGCCGAGAACCAAGTGGCCAGTCTCCGCGGCGGTTAGGGCGAGCTGGATGGTCTCGAGGTCGCGCATTTCTCCGACCATGATCACGTCCGGATCTTCCCGCAGCGCGCCACGCAGCGCACGGGCGAAGGACTCGGTGTGTTTGTGGACCTCGCGTTGGTTGACGTGGCAGCCTTTGGATTCGAAGACGTATTCAATCGGGTCTTCGAGGGTGAGAATGTGGTCCTCGCGGTCGCGGTTGATGAAATCGACGAGGGCGGCGAGGGTGGTGGACTTGCCGGAACCGACGGAACCGGTGACCAGCACGAGGCCGTTCTGATAGCGGGTGAGCGGAAGGATGTGCTCGAGCGGCAGGCCGATGTCTTCGATCGACTTGATCTTGTCGTTGATGATCCGGAAGGCCATGTCGTAGCCGAGGCGCTGTTTGACGACGGAAGCGCGGTAGCGTCCGTTAGGCGCGGAGTAGGCAAAGTCAATATCTCCTTGTTTTTCGAGCCGTTCCCATTCCTTCGGACCGAGGAAGGACCGGGCGAGGCGCTCGGTGTCTTCGGGAGTGAGCGGATCGTGGTCGGTCCAAATCGGAGAAAGCTGGCCAAAACGTCTCCATGCAGGCGGGTAGGCCGTCGGGAGGTGGAGATCCGAGCAATCGTAATCGCGGCCGAGTTGGAGGTATTGATCGACGTGATCGAGGACCTGATGTGCAGACATGGATGGGTTTTGTTTATAGAGGGTTAGCTGGATGAGGCAGGCTTGACGGAGAGGCTTTGGCCGTGGAGGCGCGTGATTGACCCGCGAGGTAGTTTTTCACTTGGTCAGTGAGCCAGACTTTTGCCATCGGACGGATGGCGGTCAAGGCGAGACCGAGCAGGGTGAGCGCCAACCCCCGGTGTTTTTTTTCCACAGCGCGTGGTTTGAGGCGGAAAAGCAAGCTGGCGGCGAGACCGGAAGCCAAGGAGCCCAAGACCCAGCCCGCCGGGTGGTCTTTCAGGGAGCCACGGATTCTAGCGGGAACGTCGAGCCGTTGTTTGAGCAAAACCACCTCGTCTCCCAAGCAGGAGCGGGCGGCTGCGCCAAGGCGGATCAGTCGTTGAATTTCTTGGTTTTTTGGAAGTTTTCGATCCATTCGCGGTCTTTTTTAAATTCAGCGCGGGTGACAGGAAATGCAGTGGCGGCAGAGGGTTTGGCCAAGCGGGCGAGGATGATTCCCGCCAGGAGGTGAATCACGGCGAAGCCGATGGCGACTTTGTCCCATGGACATTCGATCGACTTGGCGATCCATGAAACGCCTCCCGCCAGCAGGAGCGCCCATGCGAAGACGATACACCCGACGGCGGCGGCGAGCGACGAGCCCCGTCTGGCAGCTTCCTTGCCAGCTTCTTTCGCTTCCAACTCGACCAAGGTCAGCCGACTGGCAATCAAGGACATTAAGGCCTCGCGCCAATTGGCGGGGGGGAGATCCTGCGGCGGCGACTCCGGTTGTAAGGCTTCCTCGGGAGAAGTGGGCACGCTGTCAGATGAAAGACTCATGAGACTGGAAGGAAACTCACCTAACGGGAGATGCTGTTTCTCAACGGCGAACGATCAGGCCGATCAGAAATCCGGCACCGAGGGCGCTCAAGACGCACTTGGTGGGATTTTGGCGGATGTAGTCTTCGGCCGTGACGTGCAGTTCCTTGGCTTTCACTCGGGTGTCCTGCCATTGTTCGGTGGCAGATTCCTTGAAATGAAGGGCTTTCTCCGTGGCGGTCGCCTTGAATTGGCTGGCCCGCTCGGCGGCGGTGTCGCGGAACTGTTGGGCGGATTCCACGGCGCGGTCTTTAAGCGCGGTGGCTTTTTCCTCGGCGGTGTGGACGAATTCGCGGGCTTTTTCGCCAGCGGCGGCGCGGAGATCATTGGCGGCCTGTGAGACCGATGGTGTCTGGGTGAAGCCTGCCTCCGGATCGAGGGTGTTAGCGGCTGAAAATGGATTGTTCATGGGGGTTGGTTGTGGTTTGCGGATGAAACTTCATGATTCACCCGCGTCGAGGAAAAACTAGCCCTTCCTGTTGGCGGGCGCAAGATGTGACTTGAAAAAATGTCGATCACTCGCCGTCGTCGATGACTTTGGCTTTCGGCGCTTCCAGCAGGATTTGTTTCTGGGGTTCCTGAGGAGCGGTGAACTTGAGATTTTCCCATTTGGGCTCTTTCAGCGGACCGGTTCCCCGGAATTGGAACAGTCCGGAAAACGGCCGCAGCGGCAGGGTGATCAGTCCGAGCAGGCCACGGGCGTTCATCCGCATGGTCATGTCGATGGTCCGCTCCTTGAGGTCGAGCGAGCCCTCGCCGGTGAAATTGAGCGAGGTGGTGGCAGTTTGGAAGTCGTTGCTGGTGAGGATGCCGTCCTGGATCTTGTAGGTGAAGAACGCGCTTTTCGCCCGTTGGAAGCCCGCTTTTTCGTCATTCAGCACGCCGCCGATCAGAGGGGTGAGCGGGCCGAACATCGGGACGGAAAATAGCTCGGCTTTTTCCAGCGCGAGCAATCCCTCGCCCGCCATGGTTTCCACTTTGCCGTCGGTGAGGGAGAAATCGATCCGGCCGGTGACGTCGCCGGTGCCTTTCATCTGGAAGCCGTAGGTGGATGTCAGACCGGGGATCGACAGCTTGGTCCAGCTCAGCTCGCCCTTGAGTTTGCCTCCGCCGAGATACTCGAAATTTCCGGCCACCGGTCCGTCAAAGGCGTCGAGCTCCAGGTTGGTGACGCTGGTTCGCTCGCCACGGATGGCGACTTGTGCGGAGGGGCGTCCGAGGGTGAGGTTCTCGCCGAGAAACTGATAGTCCGCCGGATGGTCGGAACTGAAGGATACGTCCAGCGCGGTGCGCCCTTGCGGGGTGACGTCCACCACGCCGGAGCCCTTGAGATCTGGCGGTTGGTGGAAGCGGTATTGTTCGAGGGTGTCCGCCACCTTCGGCGCGAAAAGCCGGACCATCGGCGCGGCCCAGATGGCGCCGCGCACGTCCTCGACCTCCACAACCTTGTTGGGCGCGTCGTAGCGAATGCGGCCCACCTTGGCGGTGCCTTCCTCAGCCCCGTTGAAGGCTTTGTGCAGGGCGTAATTCGAGTAATTGAAAACCACCGTGCCATCGTGGAAATCCAGTTCGTTGTGATTGAGCGAGAACTTGCACGCCGCCGAGTTCACCGGCACTCCCTTGTAGTTCAGGTTCTTCACCGCGCCGCTTCCGGTGTAGGCCCACGCGAATTTGTTAGTCAAATCAAAGCCTCCTTCCAGCCTGACATCGACCGTCGCGCCCTCGCGTTCGGAGAAATCATTGAGGACGATCTCCAGCGGCTGCTTCACGAAGAACGGTCGATAGACCGGCACCGGCAGGGTGCTGTGAAGCTCTAACCGGACCAGCGGCCATTCGATCATCGCCTTTCCCTTGGCCTCGCCGTCCCGCCGGATCAGCCGCAGATCTCGCAGAAACAGATCTCCGTCCCGCCACGAGAATGCGCCTTCCACGGCATCGAACGGCATTCCCCGCAGCGTCACCGATTCGCAGCGGGCGTGGCCGGTTAGCTTGATCTGTGGTACGTTTTTTTCATTCAGTCGGAATTCCCCCTCGGCTTCCAACCGTTGTTTTCCGCGGATCGAAACGTCGTGAAGCGCTGGCAGCCCGAGCCATGCGGTGAGGAGTTGCGGAACCTCCAGCGAGGAGGACACATCGAAGCGGCCCTCGCGGTCTCGCAGGTTATAGTCGATGTGTCCCTCGAACACCCCGCGTGAGTCGGTCGCGCGGAGTGAAGTGACGGTGAGCACGTCGCCGGCCATGTCCGCCTGAGCGGTGACCTCGTCGAGCACGTGGCCGTTTTTCTCCATGGCGGTGATCCGCAAGCTGATTTTCGCGGTGATCGAGGAGTGGTCGTTGATGTCGCCCTCGGCGGTGATTTGCAGGGCGGGAGCGTGAGTTCTATCAAAATTCCATTTCTCCAGCTCGTGGATCACTTGTGCGAGCAGGATCCGCCTTTTGCCCATATTCGACTCGTCGGTCGCCTGGTTTCGCTGTTGCTGATAGCCGATGAGGCGGGCGTTGAGGGTGACGTCGATTCCCGCGATTTTGCCATGGGCGTCGCGGATTTCCAGACGCCGGTCCCCTGGCATGAAGACGGTCCCGTTGGCGTCGGTGAGGTCGAGGGTTTCGGATTCGGGATCGCTCGAGTCCACGGCGAGGGTGAGTCTGGCGTCATCGAGCTGGAGCTTTTTGAGTTGGATGATGCCGCGGGCGAGTTTGGTGTTGTCGAAGCTGAGGATGACGCGTTCCAGCCGGGAAATTTCTCGCAGGTATTCGGGTTCGGAATAGACCCTGACGTCGGTGGCGATGATTCCGCGCAGGACGACGTAGCGCAAACCGCCGATTTTGAGATGCACTCCCTGTTTTGCGACTTCACGTTCGATGGCGGCGCGCCACGGCTCCGGCAGACCGGTATCATTCGCCCACCATAGGACGCCGATGACTCCCAGCACCGCCGAAAAGATCAGCAGGAATGCGAGAGTGCGCAGGTTCCGGGTGAGGTGGAGGCGATACATGCGGAATTTCGGCGGAGCCTAGGGCCGCGGATTTGGAAAAGCAACTCAGGGCACCAAACCTGCCTCGCGGAATGAATAATAGGCTGCCCGTCCCGGCGATGGTCGGCCGATGATGACGTGATCGAGGAAGCAAACTTGCATCAGTTTCGCCGCCTCCACGATCCGCCGCGTGATGAGTTCATCGGCGCGGCTGGGGCTGGGATCGCCCGATGGGTGGTTGTGAATCAAAATAAATCCGTAAGCGCCGCGGGTGATCACCGGCCGCAGAATTTCCCGCGGATGCGCGCTCGAATCGTTGACTGTGCCGACCGAGACGACTGTGGTCGCCACATGCCGCAAGCGCGAGTCGAGCACCGCCACCATGACTTGTTCCTGGGATAAATGCCGGAGCTGCGGCCCGAAAAAATTGTGGATCAACTCCGGTGTCTCTAGCGAAACATCCCGCAGTTGCTCGCGGGCCACGCGGGTCCCGAGTTCGAAGGCCGCCGCGAGTTTGGAGGCTTTTGCCAGGCCCAGACCTTTGATTTTCGACAACTCGGCGACCGGCAAACCGCCGAGCGCGGCCATCGATCCGTATTTGGCGATCAACTCCCGCCCGATTTCGATCGCGCTGCGCCCTTTCATTCCGGTGGCAATGAACAACGCCATCAACTCGGCATTATCGAGGGCGGCGGGCCCGAGCGCCGCGAGTTTTTCCCGTGGCCGCTGGTCGTATGGCATGTCTTGGATGCGCGAACTCAGCGGGTCGGGATCGTTCATTTGAACAAGCTAACGAATCGGCCCGGCTTGGCAAGGAATAGAAATCCCGCGTTGATTTTTCCGGCGACGGGCGATTAGGCTCCCCGCATGGGCTGGGTGCTTTTTTTCGACGGTGACTGCGCGTTCTGCTCGGCGTCGGTGCGGCGGGTTGTTCGTTTCGACAGGCACCGGCGTATCGCCTTCGCGCCCTTGCAGGGGGAATTTGCCTCTGAAATGGGATTCACCAAATACGCGGACGAAGCCGGCGGCACGATGGTCCTCCTCCGCGAATCCGACGGCCAAGTCTTCCTGCATGGCGACGCCTTGATCGAGCTCGCCCGCGCGCTCGGTGGCGCGTGGCGGATTTTCACGATCGCCCGCTTCATCCCGAAGCCGCTGCGCGACGCGGTCTATCAGTGGGTGGCGGACAATCGTCACCGGATCATGGGACGGGCGGATTACTGCCTGCTTCCCGATTCAGAATTGCTGAAACGGCTGCGCGAATAAAATGCCGGTGGCTGGCGGATGATTCCCTTGCGGAGCGTGGCTACTCGAAAAACCGTTTCAAAGTCCGCTGCTCGGCGGGATCAAGCGCGTCGCGCCAGACGCGGTCGCCGCCCTTGCCGGTGGCCTCGGTGTTTCCGCCTTGGGAAATTCCCGACGGGGAATGATCCATCTCGTGCTCGCCGTCCTGCAGTTCCAGCAAATCACCGGGGGTGGCCTGCGAAAGATCCTTGGCTTCGAGGCCGGTTAGCTCGCCGGTTTCGAGCGGGTCCTTCTCCGCACCGAGCACGCCGGGCGAGTGGCCCGGGCCGCGATCGACCCCGCCTTTGCCGGGACCTTCGCCCTTTTCTTCTCCTTCGCCTTCTCCCTCACCCTCGCCGGCGAGCAGTTCATCCGACCAATCCTCGCCTTCACCCTCGCCCTTGCCGTTTTTCATGGCCTCGGAGTGCTTCTTCAAATTTTCACGAAGCTGTTCGATCTGCTCGGGCGTGAGCTTGGCCATGTCTTTCAAATCGAGTTGTTTCATCTGTTCGAGCAGCGCGGGGTTCGGCTTCATCGCGCCGTTTTGAAGTCCCTGGAGCGCCTGGTCGAATTCCTCCATCAGCCGGTTTCTCTCGGCCTGGTTAGAGGCTCCGGCGTTTTTTTCGAGAGTCGCAAGCGCCTTGTCCGCGCGGCCGAGTTCGCGCTCGACGCGCTCGGCCTCGGCGCGGTGGGATTTCTTCAAGGAGTCGGTGGCTTCAAGCGACGAGTGGCTGAACCACTGCTCCTCTTCCTGCGATTTCAGCTCGTCGAGATTCTTGCGCGTTTCTTCGAGATATTTCTCATCGACGACCTCTTCCTTGGTGAGTTGGTCGAGCTCGGCGCTGAGTTGTTTCCAGGCTTGGGGCTGTTCCGGCGGCCCCGCAGGATTGAGGCTGCGCGCCGTGATGGGAATCAACAAGCCCGCGGCTAACATGACCAGCGCGCCGAGCGGCGGGATCAGCAGGCGTGGCCACTGCCAGGCCAGCCCCGCATCGATCCGCTCGACCGGTGTCGGCCACGGGGCGACGCCCGCACTGGCGGCGGAGAGGGAGTTTCTCAAGCGCATGGCGGCCTCGATCCTAACAAGCGATTGTTCGGGGCGCTCGAATTTCCGTGCCGCCCACGCCCGGCAGCCGAGTGCCAATACGGCGATCACGCCGCTGGTGGAGGCCGCCAGCATCCAAGGCTCGATGTGTGGAAAGGCGCGCCTCACGACCAGCAGCGCCACGGCACCGCTAACGGCGACGACGAGCAGGGGAGCCGAGAGGGTTTCCAGCCACCAGGCGAAATTCACCTTGCGCGACACCTGCTTGGCGGTGGCCAGCCAGTGATCGCGGTTGGAACTTGCCGGGCTTGAACTCATCACCGGGAAGGTAGGGGGATTCGTGGGGGAATGCGACGGGAAATTCGCATGAAAAAACCTCCTCCCGCCGGGTGGGGCGGAAGGAGGTTGGAAATAAAAGGGTCGGGCTGAATTACGGTTTCACCGATTCCGGCTTTTTCGCATAGACCGAGCACCAGCCGGTTGCGGTGACAAGCTTGCCTCCGAAGGGGATGCAAGGGCCGCTGGCTTCACCGGGTTTCCCCTGATAGAGCGCGCAGTTGTCGCAGCGCTGCTCGGGCTTGTGCAGCGGGTATTTCGCCGCGTCCACCTTGGTGGTGTCTTTCTTGTAACCGAGCACCGTCGCGACGGGATCGCTCTCCTCAAGCTTGACCGGAGGAGGCGGTGTTTGGGCGAAGGCACGGCTGCACAAGAGGGCGGGCATTCCGGCGGTGGCTACGAGGCGAGTCAGGAATCGGCGACGGGTGTTCATAGGAATTGGATAGATTGTTTATTGGACAGCGCGAAAATATCCGGACATCGGGCAACGATGCAACGCCTTGTTTTGAGAATTTCACCGCGATTTTAATCACGTCCAAGTGATCGCCCTGCCGAGAGTCTCGACGACCTGGTCCGCGCCGTGGGCCGCAAGCTGCGCGGAGGAAAACTGGCCGGTCGCCACCGCCAGACAGCGGGCCCCGATGGCATGCGCGCAGGCGATGTCTTTGGGAGTGTCGCCGATGACCCAGGTTTCCGCGGCGGTGAAATTCCTGCCCGCGTGGCGGGCGGCGCGCTCGAGGGCGATCGGGCCGAGCCGGTTGCGGTCCGCGTGGTCGCAGCCGTAGGCACCGAAAGGGAAATGGCCGGCCAGCCCGAAGTGACGCGTTTTCGCCGCCGCGCCGGCCGCCGTGTTCCCGGTGAGGAGTCCGACGGTCGCGTCCGGATGCTCGGATAGTCCGGCGAGCAATTCCGGCACGCCGTCGAGAACGCGGCCGGGAAATCCGCCGTGGCGCAGGTTCCATTCCAGCCGCCCGTGATAGACTTCGAAGTATGCATCGATCCGTTCCCGTGTCGGCTCGATTTCGAAATGGGCGTGAATGTTAGAGACGATGCCCAGATCCGTGCTGCCCGCCAGATCGAGCGGTGGACCGTCGTGGCCGAAAACTTCGCGGGTCGCCTCTTTCAAGGCGGTCATTCCCGCGCCGCCGGTGTCCACCAGCGTGCCGTCGATGTCGAAGAGATAGAGCATAAAAAACGTGGCGGCGGATTGAAACCCGCCGCCACGATTGGATTGAAAAATCAGGACTTGGACGCCTCTTCCTCGATTTGCGCGGAGGCTTCAGGAGTCTCGTCGGAAACCTCGTCAGGCACTTCGTCCGGGACGAAATCATCCTCCGGGATTTCCTCGTCGTGGCCTTCTTCGTTCTCGAAATCGTCTTCCTCCATCAGTTCGCCATGGAACAGGTGGAACCTGCGCTTGCGCTGGTGGGCGGGAAGCGGGGAGAGGATCATCGCCACGGCGCGGCCGTTGAGACGCGGGGGTTGGTCCACTTGCGCCATCGACTTGAGGTCCTCGATGATCCGGTTGAGCACCACGAAACCGAGGTCCTTGTGGGCGTTTTCACGACCGCGGAACTGCAGCACGAAGCGGCACTTGTGGTTGGTGTCGAGGAATCCCTCTGCCCGGCCGAGCTTGATGTTATAGTCGTGTTGCCCGGTGCCGACGCGGAATTTCACTTCCTTCATGCGGGTGGCGCTCTTGGACTTTTGCTTCTTCAGCTTGGCCTGCTCGTATTTGTATTTCCCGTAATCGACGATTTTGCAGACCGGTGGGTCCACTTGGCCGGCGATCTCGACGAGGTCGAGTCCGAGCGATTGGGCTTTGGCGAGCGCTTCGCGTGAACTCATCACGCCGAGTTGATCGCCGTTGGCCATGACGACACGGACTTTCGGGGCGCGGATTCGGTCGTTGATCCGCGTCATGTCGCGGAAACGACCCCTGTTTGGATCTCTTTGTGGCTTAGCGATGGTTTTGTCCTCCAGTGGGTAGATGCGACGCGCCGCTGCACGGACGGACAAAGCCGCCGCACGATATCGGTGCGAAGAGGGGTGCGGAACGATGGACCAAACGCCGGATCATAGATCGCAAACAGGGGGGAATAACCGATTGGAAAAATCGGTTTTAAGGTTCATAGCGGGTCGTTCCTGGAAAATCATGAATCGGCGGGTGCCGGAGATCATCACGTTAAAAGGGTGGCGGAAATTGTTTCTTCCAAACTTTTCGGGTGCGTCTAGGGCAGTGTATAGGGAGGCGGATTAAAATCGGCAAGTCTCTTTTTCGAGGGAAACTGGCGCGAATGCCAAGGAGGGTGGGCGTCTCGCCCGCCGCATTCATCCATCGAAGGGTGAAAGGTAGGCACTGAGAAGAGTTAGGCACTGCGAATTTGGCGAATCCAGCGAATCATAGGGGGAGGGATATCTCTATTTTCATGCGCAAGATTCGCGGTTACTTCCTCTTCTCCCGGCAACCTCACAGGCTCCGCTCGCGGATCTCCGTGGTAATCTTGGCGGTGAATTCCTCCAGCGTCAGGGTGGTGAGATCCTCGTTTTCGCGGTGGCGGACGGAGACGGTTCCCTCTTCCACTTCCTTCGCGCCGAGCACCAGCATGTAGGGCACGCGGTCGAGGCGGGCGAGGCGGATCTTGGCGCCGATCTTGTCGTTGGTCCGGTCCACCGAGACGCGCACGCCGACATCGGCGAGCTTGGCGGCGGTGGCTTCCGCGGCTTCGAGGGTTTTCTCAGAAATCGGGATGACGCGGACTTGCTCAGGCGCGAGCCAGGCGGGGAATTTTCCTTCGAAGTGCTCGATGAGCAGGCCGGTGAAGCGCTCCAGCGAGCCGAACGGCGCGCGGTGGATCATGACCGGGACGTGCGGCTGGTTGTCTGCGCCGACGTAAGTGAGTCCGAAACGGACCGGTAGATTGTAGTCCACCTGCACGGTGCCTAACTGCCAGTCGCGGCCGATCACGTCTTTGACGACGAAGTCGATCTTCGGGCCGTAGAACGCGGCCTCGCCGATTTCCTCGGTATATTCCACACCGAGTGTCTGCACGGCCTCGCGGAGGGCGGCTTCTGCCTTGTCCCAGTTTTCCGCGGAGCCGACGTATTTGTCAGACTCGGGATCGCGGAGGGAAAGGCGGACGCGGTATTCGTGCATGCCCAGCGTGTTGAGGACCTTTTTCACGAGGTCAAGGCAGCCGGTGACTTCCGCGGCGACCTGGTCCGGCGTGCAGAAAAGATGCGCGTCGTCCTGGGTGAAGCCGCGGACGCGGGTCATGCCGCCGAGCTCGCCGGATTGTTCCCAGCGGTAAACGGTGCCGAATTCCGCCAACCGCACCGGCAGGTCGCGGTAGGAGTGGTGGTCGCTCGCGTAAATCTTGATGTGGTGCGGGCAGTTCATCGGCTTGAGCAGGTAGCCTTCGTAGGTGCCGTCCGAGAGGCCGTTGATGAGGGTGGCGCAGGTGGCGTCCTCGTCGGCGAGTTTTTCCAACACGTCGCGCTCGGCGATGGCGGGATACTGGCTCTCCTGATAGTAGGGGAAATGGCCGGAGGTCCGATAGAGGTCGAGCTTGCCGATGTGCGGGGTGAAGACCTGCGAGTAGCCCTGTTTGTCGAGCTCCTGGGTGATGAATTCCTGGAGCGAGCGGCGGACGAGCGCGCCTTTCGGTTTCCAGAGGACGAGTCCTTGGCCGACCATTTCGTCGATGTGGAAAAGCCCGAGTTCCTTGCCAAGGCGGCGGTGGTCGCGCTTCTTCGCTTCTTCGAGGCGAGTGAGGTGCTCCAGCAGTTCGGTGGAGTTCTTGAAGCAGGTGCCGTAAATCCGCTGGAGCGACTGGCGGTCCTTGTCGCCTTTGTAATACGAGCTCGCCACGCTCATCACCTTGAACGCCTTGCAATTCCCGGTGCGCCCGACGTGTGGGCCGGCGCAGAGGTCCCAGAAATCGCCGTTTTTGAAGATCGAGATTTCCTCGTCTTCCGGGATGTCGTTGAGGAGATCCACCTTGAAAATGCTCTCAATCTCACGGTCGGCGACCGCGCCGAGGCGGCCTGCTTTGGCGAGTTCCAGCGCCTCGGCGCGGGAAACGGTGATGCGCTCGAAGGAGTCGTTGTCCTTCACCACTTTTTTCATCTCTTCTTCGATCCGCGGGAAATCGTCGGGCGAGATCCGGTGCTTGAGATCCATGTCGTAGTAAAACCCGTTTTCCACCGGCGGGCCGGCGGCGAGCTGGACGTCCGGCCAGAGCCGGCAGATGGCCGTGGCGAGGACGTGGGCGCACGAGTGGCGGAGCCGCTCGATGTCTGACATCTGGTGGCGTTCTTCGAGAGTCTTGCGTTCGGTGGACATGGGAGAAGTTGATGGTTGAGTGTTGAGAATGGATTGTAAGAGGGAAGATGAAGAGACGATGTTGAGAGAGGAGGAATGCGATAGGAAGGGGGCTGAATCGACTCTTCTCTTCGCGATCAACCATCAACACTCAACTTCTTCACCGATCCATGAGCGCGAATTTGAGTTCCGCTTCGGACACGACTTCGCCGTTGACGAGGCAGCGGGCGCGGGTTTGGCCGATGGAGCCGCGCATCTTGATGATCTCGGTCTCGATGAAAAGCGTGTCGCCGGGGAAAACCGGACGCCGCCATTTCACGCTGTCGGCGCTCATGAAGTAACCGATTTTCCCGCTGTTCTCCGGCTTGCGGAGCATCAGCACCGAGGAAACCTGGGCCATCGCCTCAAGCTGCAACACGCCGGGCATGATCGGGTGGCCCGGGAAGTGCCCGGCGAAATAGGGCTCATTGATGGTGACGTTCTTGATCGCGATGCACTTGCTGTCGCCGAGGCAATCGACGATGCGGTCCACCATCAGGAACGGATAACGGTGAGGCAGAATTTTCATCACCTCGTTGATGTCGAGCACGCTCTCGCCGTCAGGGATGGAGACGGCGGCGGGGACCATCGAGCGCATGCGAGCGTATTCGGTTTTCAGCTTGGCGGCCATCATCGTGTTAGGCCCGTGGCCGGGTTTCACCGCGATGACGTGGCCGAGGATTTTGACACCGGAGAGCATCAGGTCGCCGATGAGATCGAGCGCCTTGTGGCGGGCGAACTCGTTGGTGAAGCGCATGGGCTCCTTCGACATGATTTCGTTGCCGCGGATGACCACGGCGCTTTCCAGCGAGCCGCCTTTGATCAGTCCCTTGTCGAGCAGCGGCTTGACGTCCTCGTAATAAACGAAGGTGCGGGCGGCGCAGATTTCGTTCTCGTAGGTCGTTGGATTGACCTCGCTGGAGAAATACTGGGTGAAGCGTCCTTCCGGGCCGACGTTGGTGACGGAGACTTTGAAGGTCTTGCACGGGACGATGGTGATGATGGTGCCGTCGCCGGTTTCCAAATGGATCGGCTCGCGGATTTCCCAGACCTTGCGCGGCGCGTTTTGGGCGAGCGTGCCGACCTTTTTGATCAGCTCCACGAAGGGCCGGGAGGAGCCGTCGCCGATCGGCGGTTCGTTGGCGTCCATCTCGATGAGCGCGTTGTCCACGCCCATGCCGGTTAGCGCGGAAATGACGTGCTCGACGGTGTGGACCTTGACCGAGCCTTCCGCGAGCGTGGTCGCGCGCTCGACGGTCTGGACCTTGTCCACGCAGGCGTTGATGAACGGTTGGTCCGGCAAATCGACGCGGCGGAACTTGAATCCGTGGCCCTCCGGCGCGGGCTTGAGCGTGAGCGTAACCTTCTGTCCGGTGTGGAGAGAGGTGCCTTCGAGAGTGGCTTGACCAGCGAGAGTGTGTTGAACAGCAGCGGACATGGGGGCGCAGGTTTCATTCTTACCCGCCAAGTATCAAGCCGGAATGGTGGGGGCGCCCTCAATGCGCCGCCTCAGCGGGTGAGCCAGTCGCGGAAGACCGCCTTGTCGGCGGGGAGCAGGGTGGCGACTTTTTCGCGCTGGGCGAGGATGGCGAGGCGCTCGGGGATTTCCACGCAGCCGCGGCCGAGCTCGGCTTCCATCACGTCGAGGAACTTGGCGGGGTGTGCTGTTTCCAAAGTGACGGTGGCGCTCGCCGGGTGGGCGGCGCGCCATTTTTGGGCGGCCAGCCAGCCGACCGCGCCGTGCGGGTCGATCTCGTAATGGTGGAGCGCCTTGACGGTGCGGATCGCGGCGCGCGTCTGGTCGTCGGTGAAGGACATGCCGGAAATGCGGTTTTTCATGGCATCCCACGAGCCGCCGAAGAGCGCCTGCATACGGATAAAGTTAGAGGGCGCGCCAACGTCCATGGCATTGGAAATGGTCGGCACGCTGGGGCGCGGCGCGTATTGGCCGGAGCGGAGAAATTCCGGGACCACGTCGTTGCGGTTGGTGGCGGCGACGAAGTGATCGACCGGCAGCCCGAGCCGCATGGCGAGCAGGCCGGCGGTGAGGTTACCGAAATTTCCCGAAGGGATGACGAAGGTGGGCGTGACGCCTTCCGGGAGTTGGCGGGCGGCGTGGATGTAGTAAAAACTCTGCGGCACGAGGCGCGCGAGGTTAATCGAGTTCGCGGACGTTAGATTCATCCGCTCCGAAAGCTCGCGGTCGAGGAAGGCGGATTTAACGAGCGCCTGGCAATCGTCGAAAGAGCCTTGGATTTCCAACGCGGTGATGTTTCCGCCGAGCGCGGTGAGTTGTTTTTCCTGAAGCCCGGAAACCTTGCCTTGCGGATAGAGGATGATCACGCGGGTACCGGGGACGTTGTGGAATGCGGAGGCGACCGCGCCGCCGGTGTCGCCGGAGGTGGCGACGAGGACGGTGAGCTCGCGGTCTTCGCCGCGGGTGAGCCAGGCCATCAGGCGGGCCATGAAGCGCGCGCCGAAGTCCTTGAAGGCGAGCGTGGGGCCGTGGAAAAGTTCGAGAACGTGGTCGCCCGGGCCGAGCGTGACGAGCGGCGCGTCGAAGGTGACGGTGCCTTCGACCATGTCCACGATCGCCTGCGGCGGGACGTCCTCGCCGAAGAACGCATCCGCCACGGCGATCCCGATTTCCGGGAAGGTGAGCTCGCGCCAGATCTCCCAGAATGCGGGGTCGAGCATGGGCAATTTGTCCGGCATGTAGAGCCCGTTGTCCGGCGGCAGCGAGCGCAGGATCGCTTCCTTGAGATCGACGCGGTAGGACGGGTTGTTAGTGGAGTGGTATAGCACGGCGTGCGGAAGCGCTAATTAGTCAATCACATGCACCCCGCGCGGATTGATGCGGGAGACGTAGGCTTGGTTTTCGATCGGGATCGCGGAGAAGATTTTGCTGACGGCGTCGGCGACTTTGCGGGCGGTTTCCTCGCCTTCGCAGAGGGCGAAGACGGAGGGGCCGGCACCGGAGATGGAGAAGCCGAGGGCTCCGGCGGCGAGGGCGGCGCGTTTCGCTTTGTAGAAATCCGGGATGAGTTTCTGGCGGCGCGGCTCGGCGATGACGTCGTGGATCGAGCGGGAAATAAGGCCGTAATCTTCCTGGATGAGACCGCAGAGCAGGCCGCCGAGGTTGCCGATCTGCTGGGTGGCGTTCTCGAGCGGGATTTCCTTGGGCAGAATTTCGCGGGCGACTTTCGTTAGGATTTCGATGTCCGGATGGACGACGGCGGCCCAGAGGTTTTTGGGCGCGGGGATCTGGGCGAAGTCGAGCTCGTCGTTGGAGCGGATGAAAACGATGCCGCCGAAAAGGCAGGGGGCGACGTTGTCGGCGTGCCAGGCACCGTCGGCGGAGGCCTCGCCGGCCATGGCGAAGGGGAGAAGCTGCTTTTTGCTGAGCGGGTTGCCGATCAGTTGGTTGACGGCGAAGGCACCGGCGACGGAGGAAGCGGACGAGGAGCCGAGGCCGGAGCCGAAGGGCATTTTCTTGTGGATCTCCATCTCGATGCCGCGGTCGGTCATGCCGAGGTGCTTGAGCAAATCGAGCGCGGCGACGCCGGCGCAGTTTTGAGCGGGATTTTTTGGGAGCTTGCCGTTGTCCCCGGTGATCTTGGTGATGTGCAGGCCGGGCTTGTCGCTGAAGCGGACGACGATTTCATCGCCGGGTGAGTCGATGGCGAAACCGAGGACGTCATAACCGCAGGCGACGTTGGCCACCGTGGCGGGGGCGAAGACGCGAATTTCAGGAGAGTTGGACATAAGAAGAGCGCTCGCAGGGAGCGGGCGGAGTCTGCGGGTAGACGTCCCCGCTATTCAAGCGCGGAAACACCGGACTGCGCGCCTCAGCGGATGATGTCGTAAACCACGATCTTCTTGCTGAGCGGCTTGAGGACTTCGGTGACTTTTTGGACGTGGCGCGGGTGGCTCTCGTAGGCGCGAAGGGATTCCGCGGAATCGAAACGCATGGTCATGCCGATGTCGAACGAGTCATCGACGACAGGCCGGTCGCTGGCGAGGGCGGTGCCGGAATCGAGAAACTTGATGCCGGGGATGACGCAGAGCTCATTGGAGGCTGCAATGACGGCCTGGCGGTCGGTGGGGTTTCCCGGGCGTTTAAGCCAGACGAAGACGACGTGATCAACGGAACCGCGGGCTGCGGGCGGGGCGATGGTGGAGCAGGAGACCAGAACGAGACTGGCGGCGAGGGTGAGAATTGATTTCATGGGGAAATGGTGAGCTCGCGGCGACCGGTGATCGCCGCTACGCTTAGAAGAACCAGCCGCGTTTCTTGCGCTTGTAGGAGCCGTCGCCGACGGAAAGCACCTTGATGTGCGTGCTGGTGAGGCCGTTTTCGCGGAAGCCGAGTTTTTTGGCGGCGCGGGGCGTGAGGTCGAGATGGCGACCGGCGATGAAGGGGCCGCGGTCGTTGATGCGGACTTTGAGCGACTTGCCGTTCTCCAGGTTGGTGACCTTGACGAGGCAGGGCAGGGGCAGGGTTTTGTGGGCACCGGTGATGTGCCAGGGCATGACCTTTTCACCGAGCGAGGTGTTGCCGCGCTTGAGACCGAGGAACGAGGATTCGTTATACCACGAGCAGGTTCCGGTTTCCTCGAAGTCGAGCGCCGCATCGACAGGCATCGGCTGATAGTGCTGGCCGCGCACCGTGTAGGAGCGGGTCTGATAGCCGCGGTAGCCGCCGCACGAGGTGAAAACAAAAACCGCCACGCTGCAGATGGCGGCGAGGCGGAGCGAAGGGTTTTTAAGGTAGCTGAGACTCACGATTTGCGCTCGCGAATGACTTGGAGAGTGGTGGCGACTTTTTCCTTCATCTCCTTGCCGGGCTTGAATTTCACGGCGGCGCGGGCGGGGATCGGCACGTCTTTGGCGGGATCTTTCGGGTTGCGGCCGATCTTCGCTTTCATCTCGCGGACTTGGAAGGCACCGAAATTGCGCATCACGACGGTGTTGCCATGAGCGAGCGAATCGGTGATTTCATCGATGAGGGTTTGCACGACTTCGAGCACGTCCTGTTGGGTGATTTCAATTCCCTTTTCCCCGAGTTGATCGGTGATTTTGATGACGAGTTCGCGTTTGGTGATAGTAGCCATGAGGGTAGGGAAAGTGTTGAGAGTTAACGATGCGGGCTGATTGAACTACGAGGAAGGCGGTTTTGTCTCCTCAAAAATCGTTTAATTCAATGCGCTTTCCGTGCCAGCGGGGAAATAAATTACAAAATCGGCGGACGATTTGCAACGGACTCTACCGGAATGTCTAATTGCAAGGATCTGGCGGAGTGGTTCCGAGCACGGCGTGGGTGGTTTTGAAATGCAGCTTGGCGACTTTCGCGAGGACTTCGGGCCCGTCGCGGGCGACGAGTTCGCGGGCGGCGTGGATGACGGTGTCGGAGGCTCCTAGCGGAAGTTTGATGCCGCAGGCGGCTGAGGTCTGGTCCATCCAGTCGATGAAACGCTCGCGGGCGAGGATGGAGGCGGCGGCGACGGCGGTGTCGGATTCGCCCTTGGTGCGCTGCTCGAGTCGGAGGGTGAGGCCTTTTTCCTTGAGGGCGCGCTGGAGGATTTCGGGGCGGGCGAATTGGTCGCTCAAGGTGCGCGGGCAGTCGGGGCGCGCGGCGGCGAGCGTCTCGATGGCTCGGGCGTGGCCCCAGGCGAGCAGGCGGTTGAGGTTTTTGAATGAGGAAAACATCGAGTTGTAACGCTCCGGCCCGATCGCGACGACGGCGGTGGTGCAACCGGGTGTCTCGCGGATGATGGCCGCAAGCTGGCGGATGCGGGCGGCGCTGGTGACGCGCTTGGAGTCCATGATCCCGGCGTCGATCAAGCGGCGGGCGATGGTGGCATCCGTGTAGGCACCGGCAATGACGAGCGGCCCGAAATAATCGCCCTTACCGCTCTCATCGATGCCGAAATGAGGCTCGAATTTGTCAGGCTCAAGAATTTCCTCGTAACCTAACATCGCCACGCCGGTGACTTCGGGTTCGAGCGTGAAGCGGATGAAGTCTTCCGTGTCTTTGCCTTGGATCAGGACCTTGGGACCCTTTTCGTAAACGGTGACGTTGAGCTTGCCCTTGCGCGCGGAGAACAGGGCGTAGGGCTTCGTCTCGAAATCATAGCCCTGCCGCTCCAGCACCTGACGGAGGGCTTCCGCCTGGGCGGGAGTGAGCGGTGCGGTGTGGGTGGTCACTGGGGGTAACCTTTGGAATTCCAGCGCGGGGAATCAAGAATGGATCACTCCGGGATCGAGTCGTAGATTCCCTCCAGCGACAGCACGGTGTAGGCGGTCACGAGCACGGGATTGGATTCCATCCAGCGGCCGTTGTCGTTGAGCCACGAGCCGTTCTCGCGCTGGGCGGCGAGGATCTTGTGGCCGAGGTCGTTGCGCCAGTCGGCTTCGGTGCCGTCTGCGAGTTTGAGTTTATCGACGTTGGCGGCGGTGAGCGCCTTGGACATGGTCTGATAGTAATAGTAAATCCCTTGAGATCCCATGCCCGGGTTTTCGGTGAGGGTGTAATTTTTACCGAGCCATTCCTTGACGGCGACGACCCGCGGATCGTCGGCGCTGACCTTGGCGTAGATGAATGAGAGCAGTCCCGCATATGACATCGAGCCGTAGGAGCGGAGCGCGGTGCGGCCGTTGGGAAGCTTCTCTTCGCCGGCTTTGGTTTCGTTAGGGCCGTAGATGAAACCGCCTTTGTTTTTCGGATCGTTGGACGCCCACTCGCTGCTGTTGGTTTCTTCCAGATTCTGGCAGCGGGAAATGAAGGTGACGGCGGCATCCCAGTCGAGATCCGGTTGGTCGCCGTGCTTGCCGTCCTCGATGACTTTCTTGGAAAGCGCGAGCGCCTCGATGGCGAGGTAGGTGTTGGACATGTCCGCGCGGTCGTCCTTGGAGCCGTAGCCGACACCGCCGTCGTTGGGGTTGTCGGTTTCCTTTTTCTTGTCGATGTCCCATTGCTCGCCGATGAGGTGCTTGCGGGCTTTGACGATGGCGGGCTCGTAGGCTTCGCGGCCGGAGGCGACAAGCGCGGTCACGGCGGTGGCGGTGTTGTAAACCGACAGGCCGCGGTTGTAGATGCCGCCGTCTTCCTTCTGCTGGGCGAGAAGCCAAGTGAAACCTTTTTCGAGGGGTTCGGGAAAGGGGGCCTTGCGGTCCAGGCTCGGGTCGCGGGCGAGTGCGGTTAGGGCGAGCGCGGTGAACGCGGGAAGACCGTCGTCGTCCCAGTTGCCTTCGGGTTTCTGCTGGGTTTTCAGCCAAGCGTTGCCGCGGGCGATCGACTGGCGGATTTCCTGTTTGAGCGACTCGTGGCGGCCCGGGACTTTTTCGGCGGCACTGCCGATGGCAGTGCCGAGGATGAGGAGCGATGTGAGTAATTTCATGGTTTTGGGAGAGGGCTGGTGTTCGGATAAGGAGCGATGGTCACGGTGCAGTGATTGAATGAAACCTGCCATGATACGTGCGGCGGTCATGGAAAATTAGAACGAACTGCGGATTAGTCGGCTTTTTTTTGCGGCAGATTCAGCGTGGTGGCGAATTCGCTCCAGCACAGGCGGGTGAGGCGGTGGTTGAGCGCGTCCTGCGGGCTTTCGCCAGTCGCCAGATCGGCGGGCGGGGTGTAGGCGGTGGCTCGTCGCAGGTGACTTTGGACGAGCTGGAAAACGGCTTTCAAGACGTCGTCGCGGAGGGTTTCGGGCGAATCCACGGTGAAGGAGCGCACTTCCGTGGAAACGGATTTTTTGTCTGGCCCGGCGAGCCAAATCGCGATCGGTGCGGGTCCCTTGATGGTGCTGCTGATCTTGCCGGCGGTGACCGTTGTCTTGATTTTCACGATGCCCGAGGACGCCCGCTCCAGATCACGGGCGACGCCTTCAAGGACGGGAGTGAGGGTTTTCGCAAGTTTTACGGCCGTGCCGGCACGCAGCGAGATGGCGATGGCGGTCTCGGCTTTCGCATTCCAATCCGGCTGGGTCGCGCGCAGGCGTTTGATCGCGGAAACGGCGGTGGCGGCCTGGCTTTCATCGGGCTGGGTGAGATCAATGACCCGCTCCCAAGCCAGCAAGGCGCGTTGGAATTCGGCTTTTTCCTCAAGCAGCGTCGCCAGTTCGATGAGATGGGAGGACCCCTCCGGGGAGCGCGTCGCGTAGTCTTGCAGGGTCGGTGGATGAGAGAGGTCGCCGAGCTCGATGACCGGCTTGGGCGGCTCGACAGGTGGCGGTGGCGGCGGTTCCGGAGCCACGACGGGGACTGAAATTGCATCGTCCACCCGGTCAGTTTGCGGCAACGAGGATTCGATTTTCACCCGGATTCCCTCCAGCTGCGCTTGGGACGGCGGCGTGATGAAATCCAGATCCCGGGTACCGCCCCACCAGACTCCCCCGACGACCGCCAGGACGAGAAAGATGACCAATGGAATGGGAACGCGCACGGCGGCAAGGTGGCGCGGACTTCCGCTGCCGGAAAGCGGAAATCTCGGGTCCTGCTAAAAACAAAACGCCCCGCCCGGAAATCCGGTGGGGCGTTTTGGGAAATTGATCTGTCGGGATCAGTTGTTGCCGGCGCTCTTGACGAGGAGGGCGCGCTTGCCGACCCGCTCGCGGAGATAGTGCAGTTTGGCGCGGCGGACTTTGCCACGGTTGGTGACTTCGATCTTCGCGATCCGCGGGGTGTGGAGCGGGAATACGCGCTCGACGCCTTCGCCGTAGGAAATCTTGCGGACGGTGAACGCAGCGTTCACGCCGGAACCACCGCGGGCGAGAACGATGCCAGCGAAGATCTGGACGCGCTCTTTACCACCTTCAACAACCCGGCAATGGACCTTCACGGTGTCGCCGACGTTGAACTCGGCGACGTCTTGCTTCAATTGCTCTGATTCGATCTTCTTAATGATGTGCATGGGGTCCTCCTTCGCGGAAAATAATGTGCTGCCTGCGGTGTCTTTGCGGTGTGCCCTGACGCGCGGGGGCGGAGAGCTACCGGATCAGTTTGGGGATTGCAACCGTGAAATCACTCGAAATTCATGGTTTTCCATAAACATCCGCCGGATCGAACGACTTTCCGGGGCCGATGAGCTCCAGTTTCGTCGTCTCGCCGCTCACCGCCGCGACCACCTTGCGATAGAAGCACGAGTTCCGGCCGGTGTGGCAGGCCCCCGCGCCGATTTGCTCGACCATGAGAATCAACGCGTCCTGATCGCAGTCCGTGCGGATTTCGACGATCCGCTGGATGTGGCCGGAGGTCGCGCCTTTGTGCCAGAATTCCTGCCGCGAGCGCGACCAGTAAACCGCCTCGCCGATTTCCAGCGTCCGCCGCAGCGATTCCTCGTTCATGTAGGCGAGCATCAGCGGTTCGCGGGTCGTCGCGTCCATCGCCAGCGCCGGGACGAGGCCGTCGGCGTCGAATTTCGGGGAGAAATCCGCGCCTTCCTCGACAGCGGCCTTGGCGCCTCGCGGGGCGAAAATGTTTTTGAAATCCATGCGCGGACCGTGAAACGGGCCTGCCGGGCTGTCCAGTTTTTCCGCCGCGTTCACATCTGCTGCTCCGCGCTGCGCATCAGGATGTCGCCGATCTCGACGTGCGCGGGTGCTTCGAGGATGGTGAGGACGGCCCACGCGACATCGGACGGCTCGAGCATTTTCATCGCGGCGCGGGTCTGCGCCAGCGATTGCTCGCGGCCGAGGAAATAGGAATCCAGCAGCGGCGTATCGACGAAGCCCGGAGAAACGCAGGCGACTTGGATCGGTGATCTCACCGACTTGAGCTCGGCGCGCAGCGCGTCGGTGATGGCCCTGACCGCGAACTTGGTCGGCGCGTAAAATCCGCCGGACGGCGGCACGCGGTGGCCGCTCATCGAGGAAACATTGACGATGCGCCCGCCGCTGGCGGGGAAGTGTTTGAGCGAGAGCTGGCAGCAAAGCGCCAGCGCCATCACGTTGACGCGCCACATTTCCTCCCAGTCGGCGGGGTTGCCGTCGATGATCCGCGAGAGGTAGGCGGTGCCGGCGCAGTTCACCAGCCCGTCGATTTTTCCCAAGCCTTGGAAAATGGCTGAAACCTGGTCCCGCTGGGTGAGGTCGGCAAGGATCGGCGAGACGTCTTCCGAGAGCGCGGACGGTCGGCGGGTGACGCCGAGGACGTTGACCCCGCGCGCGACGAGGAGTTCACAAAGTGCCTGCCCGATGCCGCTGGAGGCGCCGGTGACGAGCAGGGTTTTGCCTTGCAGCGATGTCATGCGGGCACGGTGTCAGATCCGGCGGGCGCGGGCAATGCTTTGAAGAGCTCTGACAAATCCGGCAGGTCCGCCGCTGAGCGGGCCGGCTGCGACGAGATGATCTGGCCGTCGCGGAAAAGGAACGCGCCGGGCATTTGCAGGCCGTCGCCCGCGAGATGACCCAGGCCGCAGCCTTTGAAAATCGCCACCGCGCCGCGCCACCAGACGTGCGGGCCGAACAGTTCGAGGAAGCCGCCTTTTCCCAAACCGAAGGCCCGATAGAGTTCGCAGCGCGGGTCGGCGATGCGGGCGACGCCGCTGCGCTCGCCGAGGTAGCGGGTTTCCTTGCCATTTTGGAGCATGTGGACGAGCACCAGTTCCGCGCCGTGGGCCTTGGCTTCTAGCTGGATGTTTTCCAAGCCGCGGAGGATTTGGCGGGTGAAGGTGCAGCCGAAGTGGCGGAGGAAAACCAGAGCCAGCGTTTTCGAGTCGGACGCTTGGGCGAGGGTCTGGCCGTTGGATAGATGATAGGTGGCGGCCGCTTCGGAAATGCTGTAAGGCTCGGAACGGGTGGGCGGCACGCCGGTGTGGGCGCGGAGGCAGACCCACAGGATGCCCGCGAACGGAGCCCACCAGACGAGATCGTCCACCAGCATCATCCAGAACGAGCGCAATGGGATGTGCCCCTCGAACAGGGCGATGGCGAACCCGATCGTGGCGAAACTGAACTTTGCGAATCCGACGAGAACGATCAGCCAATGCTGGATCGGGTTCTTCGCGGCGAGGAGCAGGCTGATTCCAAGGATCCCCATGATGAGGCCGAAACCTTGCCAGAGGATCGGGTGGTTCGGCTGCTCCATGCCCGTCCAGTCGAACCACAGGTGCGGCCAGCAAATCGCCCAAGCGGCAAACAAGAGATGATAGACTCCGGCAGCCAGCAGGACTTTCAGCATCCAGCACGGAGACTGGCAGCGGCCGTTATCGCAGGTAAATGGCATGGGGCATCGTAAATGACATTTTCACCCGTGCAACCCGCGGTTTAACTACCGTTTCAAGCCCGCAATGAAGGCCGAGAAAAACGTGGCGGCGTGTTCGAGCGCGGAAATTTCGATGAACTCGTCCACCGTGTGCGCCTGGTCGATCGAGCCCGGCCCGATGCAGATGCTGGGAACCCCGCCGCTGGATAGATGCGCGGCGTCGGAAAACCACGGGGCGCCGGCGAGACCGGTGGCGGAGTCGGTGGCGAGCAGCGCCTGGATCATCGGGTGATCCGCCGCCGTCTCCATTGGCAGGTTTTCATGCGGGTTCACGATTTCAACGGGCAGTTCATGGAATTCAATGGTTTCCGTGAGCAGTTTCAAGGCGCCGCCCGCCGCGGCGAGCGCGGGAGTGATGCGGATGTCGATTTCCGCTTCTGCGAGATCCGGCACGATGTTAGGCCGCGCGCCGCCGCGGATCATCCCGACGTTCATCGTCGAGCGGCCGAGCACCGGATGGGTGAAGGTGGCGAGCTCGCTGCCGAGATGATAGTCGAGCTGGTCGAGCGCGCGGGTGAGCTTAAGAATCGCGTTCTCCCCGCGCTCCGGCTGCGAGCTGTGCGCAGCTTTGCCGGTGGCCCGCAAGGTCGCCCACAGCGAGCCTTTGGTCACGTGGACGACCTGCATCGACGTCGGCTCGCCGACCAGCGCGAAGCTGTAGTCCTTGCCGTGCCGTTTCACGAAATCCTTCGATCCCCACTGCCCGGATTCCTCGCCCATGAACGCGACGAAATCCACAGCCACCGGCAGGTCTGCTAGGACTTCCTGATGGTCATGCAGCGCCCACAGCATCGCGGCCATCGGCCCTTTCGTGTCGGACGCGCCGCGGCCCCAGATTTTCCCGTCGCGGATCTCGCCGCCGAACGGCTCGATGACCATCCCGCCGACGCCGACCGTGTCGAGGTGCGGTCCTAGCAGAATCCGCGGCCGCCCGTCGAGCGGCGCGAAGCGGGCGATCAGGTTCGGCCGGCCGGGTTTGATCTCTTCGAGCGTCACGTCCGCGCCGATGGATTCCAGCCAGCCTGTCAGAAATATTGCGAGCGTTTCCTCGCCGGTCTGCGCGGTGCCCGGCGCGTTGTCGGGATTGACCGAAGGAATCCGGACAAGCTGCTGGAGAAGTGAGATAACGTCTTGGCTCATGATGGTTTGAGGGAGTATCGTCCTGCTTTTTTGGTGCCGATTTTTTCCACGAGTCCGGCTTCCAGGAGCGGGCGTATCAGATCCATCGCTCCTTGTTTTGAAACGGCGAGTGTCTCCCATATTTCGGCTGGCGACATGCTGCCGTGGTCGCGCAGAAGTTTGAGCAGGTGTTCCTGCTTGGGACGCAGAACAAGCTTCTCCGGCGACTTCACTTTGTAAGTCTGCACACGCAGCCACACGCGTTCCAGCGTCTGTCTGATTCCCTCGGCGGAGTATTCCAGCCAGCCGGTGAGGTCCTCGCCCGCGACGCGCACGGCGTCCAGTGCGGCATAGTAACCGGGACGGTCTTCCCAATAATATTCGTCCACTGAGAAAATGTGATGACTGTCGAATCCCCTTCGATAGAGCTCCCAAAGTGCCAATGCCCGGCCCGTCCGCCCGTTGCCATCGGCGAACGGATGGATGTGTTCGAAACGATAGTGCAGGATGGCGGAACTGAGCACCGGGGATAACTCGACGGACTTCTTGTTCCACCAGTCCAACAGCTCGAACATCAACCCCGAGACATCGAGGGCGGCCGGCGGGAAGTGATTGCCCACTCGCACGGAAATGGTCCGGTAGCTTCCCGCGGCTCCTTGATCCATCACGGTGTCTGCCAGAATTCGGTGCAGCTCGAAGAGATCCTCGTGGCGGATGGACTTCTTCATGGCGTGTTTTTCCACGTAGCGCAGGCCGGCGAAGTAGTTCAAAACCTCGCGGCTGGAGCGGCCATCGGAGGCGACGAGATCACGACCTTCCTCCAAGGCCCGCACTTGCTCCAGAGTCAGCGGGTTTCCCTCGATGGCAGTGGACGCGTGGACGTTTCGGGTGCGCGTGTCTTTTTGCAGCGCGGGAATCCACGATAGCTCCACCGCTGCGCCCTGAATCCGCTCGCGCAACGCGGCGATCGTCTCGACCAGCGAGAGCAGGCGAGGGCTGATCGTGAATTGCGGTTCGTAGGCCATTGAAATGAGTCAAGCGTAAGTCAAGTTGTCAGTCAAGCGGCCAATGCCCTCCCCTGAAGCCTTGGTGAAATGTTTCCAGCGCGGCGAATTCGCGCGCGCCGAGGCTGGCCGGTCACTCCGCGCGGGAGAGGCGGGAGATGCCGCGCTGGAGGAGCTGGGCGTCCACGCCGGTGGAGACCGCGTCGTCGAGATAGACGGTGAAATTCTCCTCGGCGAACTCGATGGAATGGCGCTCGTTCATGCTGCCCTTGAACGCGGCGATGAGGCTTTTCATGTCCTTGATTTCCTTGCCGTTGACCTTGCGGACGATGAGGTTGCGCAGGCTTTCGTAGCCGACGGTGGCGGGGGTGGGAATGGAGCCGCTCAAGAAAACGACGCGGTTCATCTTGTCCTCGTATTTTTGGGGGTTTTCCATCGCGTCGAGGAAATTGAGCGGGGCACGGCTCTGCCAGTTCTCGCCGTAGGCTTCCATCAGCGGCCGGGAAAGTTCCTGAAAGACGAGGCCGCCCTTGATGAGATAGTTAGGGGCTTTGCCGAAATTATAAGCAGGGACCAGACGCGCGCTCTCCTCCTCGCGGGTGAGGACGGGTTTGAGTTCCAGCGGTTGGCCCTCGCGCAGCAGCGAGAGGGTGACGGATTTGCCGGTGGACTTCTCGCCGCGGATGAGGTGGCCCCAGAACAGGCCGCCGTAGTGCGGGTGCTGATAGTAGCCGCGGCGGTCGATCGGCTGGCCGTCGATGGCGAGCAGGACGTCGCCCTTCTTGACGCCGGCGGTCTCGGCGGCACCGCCCTTGCGGACGGCCTGGATGTAGATTCCGCCTTGGTCGTCGGCGAGTTTCAGCCATTGCCGGAAAGATGCGTCTTCGGTGCGGGCGATGGTAATGCCGAGGCTGGGGAAACCCTGATAGTCATCGTCCGCGCTTTCCTGGAGGAAGCGGGAGATGATCTCGGTGGAGGCGACGTCGCAGATCTGGTCCTTGGAGTTGTAACTGATGAGCACGCCCGTGAGTTTCCCCTCGTGGACGACGGGCAGCGAATAACTGCTAGCAGCGCTCTGCATGGACGCCTTGACGAGGTAGGTGAGGAAGCCGTGTCCGGGGAGGAAATTGGACGTGACGTCGATGCTCTGCAGGCTGCCGGGGGTGAGGAGCGTCTGGCCGTTTTCCTCGATCTGCAGAATTTCCAGGGCCTGGCCGATTTTCGGCGGCGCGGTGATCTCCAGCGGGGTGGTTTTTTCAAACAGGAGCTTGCCTTCCGTTTCGTCGGCCGGACCTAGCAGGGCGAGGTTCGCCTCGTAGTCCACGGCGATGACTTTCGCCTGCGCGAAATGGGTGCCGTCGGGCGATTCGAATTCGAGGTAGGTGGCGTCCGCCACGAGTTCGGAGGTGGTGAGGACGCGCTGCGGGCCGACGATGGCGGCGAGGGCGCGGCGTTGGTTAGGCGGGTTTTTTTCCCAAGGCTGGCCGGGATTCCAGGATTGCTGGGTGGAGTTGATGCGGACCACGGAGGTCTTGAGGTCGGCGCGGGACGGGGCGGTGGCTTCCGCGGGGGCGGGGGGCTCCTGCGGGGCAGGGGCTGTTTTGGCGATGGGTTCGGGCTTCTTCGACTCACAAGCGTTTAGAATAACCAGTAGGGGAAGGAGGTGGCGGAGGCGCATGCGCCGAATGCTGCGTGGCGGCGGTTTACTTGTAAACCTTGGATAAGAAGGGGATTCTTCCTTTCTTCGCCCGCCGCTACGATGACCCGCGTATCCTGAAGAATCTTTTCCCCCGGCTTCCAGAGGACAGCCCGAAATGGCGGGCAGCGATAGAAGCAGGCGAAGCCATCGGCCGCGAACTCATGGAACAGGCCCGCGGGCCTATCTTCAACCTGATCCCGGCGACTCCCAAAACCGAAATCAGCGGCATCACCGTGCGCAGGTCCGTGGATCACATTGGCCGCAACGATCCGTGTCCCTGTGGCAGTGGCAGCAAGTACAAGCGCTGCTGTTTCGGAAAGGACCAGCAGAGGCTCCAAATGTCCACCGATGTGGCCGCCAAAGGAGCCAGGGAAAACGAAAAACTCCGCGAGGCCCGGCAGAAACTCCAGGCCAAGGCCGCCGAGGTCAACCGGATGAAAAACGACATGGAAAAACTCCATGCCGAAATCGAGCGCCGCGAACAAAAGGCCGCCGATAACGCCGCGAAACCCACACCCGCCCCCGCCGCCCCCGTCGATCTGGAAGTCCTGCGCGACCTTCGCGAAAAAGTATCCACCCTCAAGAGCGAACTCAAGGAACGCCACGACGAGCGCGCCGTCCTCCGCCGCGAGTTGAACACCACGCTCAACGAAGTGGAAACCCTCCGCGAAAACCAGAGCCACGCCCACGGCAGCCCCGCCGATCACGAGGACAACGACGACCACCTTGTCCTGCCCGGTCCCGTCGGCGGCAGCCAGCCCGTCCGGCTCATCGAGTTCCCCAAAAAATTCCACCACACCCTCGGCCGTTTCCCCAAACAGATCGCCCGTGGCACCCTGACGCTGCTCGGCCGTCTCGCCGCCGGTGAGCCCGACGCCTTCCAAGGCGTTGTCCGCCTCAAACAACGCCCCGACACCCTGCGCGCCCGCATCGGCATCGACCACCGCCTGCTCTTCCGGCTCGAAACCGACGCCATCCACGTCATCGATCTCATTCCCCGCCAGGACCTCGAACGGCGGATCAAAAGCCTGTGAGAGGCTGCGTTATTCTGAATTCTCTTCACTTCGATGTTCGATGTTGGGCGTTCGATGTTCGCAGAGCCGCCAGGAAGAGATGATGGAGGATGGAGAAACAAGGGCGTGGATCGATCCAAATCCAGAAATCCAAGGACTGCCCTGGCGAATCCTGTCAAGATTTGCACACTGACCTCACTTCCAGAAGCTTGCGCGGACGGGGATTTCCCGTTAACGGTAACCCCATGGCACTGGCAATCGCGGACAATCGGATCTCCCGGGATGAATATCTCCAAGGCGAACTTGCCTCGGAAATCCGTCACGAATACGTGGCCGGAAATGTTTACGCCATGTCCGGCGGAACGCTCAACCATCAGCGCATCGCCGGAAATTTCATGCGAATGGTCGGAAACCAGCTTGCCGGAAAGCCCTGTTTCCCCACCGGCAGCGATTTCAAGCTCCAGGTGCCGCTTGGCGGGGGCGACGAGGCTTTCTACTATCCCGACGGGATGATCATCTGCGTGCCCGTGCCGGGCGACTCGCTCTTCACCGACTCCCCGAGCGTGATTCTCGAAGTCCTCAGCCCGACCACCCGCCGCAATGACGAGGTCCAGAAATTCCGCGACTACCTCACCATTCCCACCTTGGGAACCTACATCCTCGCGGAAACAGAATCGCCCTTCCTCACCCTGCACCGCAGGGACGGCGCGGGCTTCCGCCGGGAAACCCTTTCCGGGCCGGACGCCATCCTCGATCTTCCCGAAGCTGGCATTTCCTTCTCCCTGGCTGAACTCTACCGGGACGTGAGTTGATTCTCGCAGATCCTCGATCGCTTCTTCACTCAGGGGGGGCTTGATTTACAAGGGTGGCCCGCCGCGAAGACACCACCGTGGACTCCATCATTTCCATCGCCCTCTCCTCCCAAGTCACCGCTTGGAAAGTCCGCGACACCTTCGAACAGCGCGTCGCCCGCCCGAAAATCGAGGATCTCGCCGATATCCTCGCCAACGTTCCTGACCTTCCTCCCGCACCCGGCGACGAGCGCGAATGAATGACCGCAATAGACGAATGTCTGTTATTTGGGACTGACCCCGAGGCTGCTTTTAGGGGACTGAAGTGCGGGCCACCCGGAACCCGAGGTTGATGTTCGAGCCGGACGGGTTGCCGCCGTAGTCGCGGTACGCGACGCGGCAGCCGAACGCGCTGAAGTCCCAACCGCCCCCCCGGCTCACCCGGTAAGTGCCCGAACTAACACCTCGCGGATCGGTCGGTGTGCCCGTGGCATACGTCCCATACCAATCCCAGCACCACTGCCAGACGTTCCCCGCCATGTCATTGAGCCCGTAGCCATTCGCCGCAAAGCTGCCCACCGGTGACGTGTAGGGAGTCGATCCGGTGGCGTAGGTCGGGTGGTAGTTGTTCACCGCTCCGCTCAGGTCGTAGGGCCAGCTGGGAAACGGACGATAATTCGCCTGGCTGTGGCTGATCTCATCGCCCCATGGGAAACGCTTGCCGCTCAAGCCGCCGCGTGCCGCTTTTTCCCACTCCGCCTCAGTCGGCAGGCGATAGCCATTAGCCGCCCAGTTCACCACCGGTTCCGTGGTGCCGGTCTTCATCACCGCGCCACCCACCGTGTAAACGGGGGTCAGCCCTTCCTGCTGGCTGCGGGCGTTGCAATATTTCACCCCATCCCACCACGAGACCGTCTGCACCACCGGATGGTTGCTCGCCTTGCCCGCGCCTGCCGCCATATCGCTGTAGCCATTGCTGATGGCCCAGGTCCGCACGGTATCCCACTCGGCCTTGGTCACCAGATTTTGCGCCATGTAGAAGGCACTCACATTCACCGTGTGGGTAGGTGCCTCGGTGTCACCATCCACATCGCCCATGGTGAAAACCCCTGCCGGGATCAGCGAGAAGCCAGCTGGAGGCGGCGGCACATCACTCACCGTGATGCGGAACTTCGTCTGGGTGGACACCTGTTGGTTCCAGTCCGCGCCTGCATCCCAGGTGATGCGCAGGTTGCTGCCCGGCGTGACGTTGCTGCCCACGGCTCCGGTAAGCGAGGTGACCGGCAGCGTCCAAGTGACGCCACCATCAGCGGAGCCTTGGAGCGAGACACTCACCGGCGAGCTGGTGCCGGTGACATCGTAATCAATATCCACCAGCTTGGAATCCGCGCGCTGGACGTGACGGATATTTCCGGCAGCAAGCTGGGCGGACGCCATTGAAGCGAAGACCAGCGCGATAGCGCAGGGAATGAGGAACGTTTTCATGGGGAGGATCTGGCCGGGGTCAGTGAAAGCGCCGGGATAAACCGGCTTGGAATAGAGAATGAAAGAGTCTTACAGAGAAAACCTAGCCAGTAGCTCTGGCCACAAGCCCTACGCTGGGAGCGGTGACGCTCCGGGTGTAGCATGGGTGCGTGGCGACGCAG
>CAMDLP010000018.1 GCA_945901795.1 Akkermansia muciniphila
AAATTTTATGTTTTGGACAAGTTTAAGCCATCGAGAGCTTCAACGCATCCTTCGGAAGACATGAAAAACTTGTGGATCACAACCGGAATTGCCAGCGCGACCCTGATCGGGTCCGCCGCCGCAGCCCGCTTGTCGGAGCGCTTGTCGAACGTCCATGAGAGCTTCCTCGAAGACCGCCGCGCGGTCCTGCCATCGCTCAGTGATCCGTTCGGCGTGCCGGCGGTGGCGCGGGTGGTGGCGGAGCAGTCGCGGGATTCGTTCCGGGCGGCTTCCTCATGGAAGCGCAACGTGATCGCCACGGTGTTCTGGGTGGGCGAGCTGCCGACCGAGAACAACCCGACTCCCAACACGATGAGTGCGTGGGATCCGAACTGGCAGGCGAATTTCGGCGGTTATGACCAGCCCGACCGCCGCGAAGGCTACCTTCCCGCGGGGTTCATCCCCACGCTCAACCCGTTTTACATCGCCCTGCCTTACAACGACGTCGCCAAAGGCGGCGTCCACCGGCCCGAGGCGTCGGAGGTGATTCCCTGGTTCTGGGAGAGCTACCGCGGCGACGGGATTTCCGTCTGCAAAGGCCGCTGGGTCGCCATTCACCACGAAGGAAAAGTCTGCTTCGCCCAGTGGGAGGATGTCGGCCCGTTCGAGGTCGACCACTGGCAATACGTTTTCGGCAAGGAATCGCCACGCCCCAACCGCAATCAAGCGGCGGGCATCGATCTGAGCCCCGCCGTCCGCGATTTCCTGAAACTCCGCAGCGGAGCCACCGTCGAGTGGCGCTTCGCGGACGACCAGGAAGTGCCGCGGGGTCCATGGAAAAACTGGTCCCGCGAGCCTGCCCTGCCGCAGCGCTGAAAAAATCACCCCGCCTGACAACTGCTGTTCAACACCTAACCCCGATCCACGCGACCTCACCCGTCGTTTGAACCGGAACCACACCACTCTTTCTGAGTCGCTACCGTCCCAGTAGCGCCTCAGGCGACCCGGATCGGGATTCTGTCCCGAATCGGCTGGGTTCATCGAGAATCTCTCGCTGACCCCAGCCCTTGCCCGATCCAGGCCGCTCGTCTCTCAAATGCTGTCCCGCTTTTGAGGTCCCAGACGGAAGGGTTTTTCCAGACACCCAACCCTTACAACCAACCATGAAAACCAGCCAACTGGCTGCCGTCTCGGCAGCCGCCATTATTGTGAGCACTCTTGCGTCTTCCCGTTGCCTTGCGGCAACCATCCCATCCGTCCCCGTGGGCGTGATGTCGGCGCATCCCACCGTCGTGCAGACCGGCACCAAGCCCACCCTGACCTGGAATATTCTTTATCCCAGCAAAGTAAGCGACGTGGCGTTTATCAGTCCTCCGGGAACCATCACTGTCACCCAGAGAAACATTTTCGTATCGGTGCAGCCGATCGGAACCGGAGTCACCGCATGTGATTCCACTCAAGATAAAGCTTCGCTCTACACCGAGGCCCGGATGAGCGTGAACGGCGGTGCATACAAGCAGATTTTTTACGGCATCCAGTCGGATGTGGAGCCTGCCTTCTCGCTTTATGTCAAGAAGGCCTGGGCGAACGACACCAGACTTCGGCGGTCGCTATGTGAAAAACGGTGCGTGGAGTCCTTTTTACACCACGAAAAGCTCGAATCTCCAGGTGGTGACCTTGGTCAACGGAGCCACTCCTCCGACCACCTTCCCCCTCTACCAGTCGGCAGGCCTGCAGAATTATCTGAAGCCCTATCTGGATTCCACCGGCAAGGTGAGCATCGGGCCGATGAGCGTCATCATCCTGATGGAGTTGGGGCAAACCAACCGGAACATGAACTGCTTCGACCTCCAGGACCAGGCGCTGCTGGTCACCTTCAGCAAGCGGCATCCCAACAACGGTCACGGCAACAACCTCGATGGCGTCGATGTGTCCAACCCCGGACAAGGCTCCGGCGGACCGAATGGCGCGGTCGATCTCTCCGGCGGCGTGGATGACGAAATCCGCTAAATTCCAAAGCCCTCTCACCCTTATGAAATCCCTGATCGTCCTATCCCTGTTCGGCGCCTTGTCCGCCGCCACCGCCCGCGCCCGCGCCGAGATGCGCGATGCGGCGACCCACGAGGAGCTCGCCCTGCAGTATCGCAAGATCTCGCAGGAAGACCCGACGCGCAAGCTGGCCGTCGCCAAGGGTCCCGATCCATCGACCGCTAATCCCATGAAAAGCCTGCTCGGCGACTCGGAGGTCCTGTGTTTCAACGGGATGGTGACCCTGGTGCCCAAGCGGGCGGTTTTGCAAATCCCCAAAAACATGGCGGAACGGCTCAAGTATCAGCCCGGCGCGAAACTCCTGAGCTGGGCGGAATTCTACGCGCTCAACCGCGGCTGGATCACCACCGTGGAGGTTTCCCGGGTCCAGGCCGCGGGCAACAGCCCGATGGCCGAGGTGACCCAGAAGCAGATTTCAAAATCCGCCAACCTGATCGTCGCGACCTATCAATCCGGACCGATCTCGGTCCTGCCGCTCAAGATTCCCGTTGAAAACACCCCGAAAGCCCCACAATCATGAAAACTCTGCCACTCTACATCGCCTCTGCATTGCTCCTTTGCGGGGCGGCAGCCACGGCTCAAACCGTGACCTACGTCAACTACATCCGCCAGTTCCAGATGCCCGAAGGCATCACCTGGGATGCCTCAGATACCGTGGCGGACAACGGTTCGAAGCTCTCCGCCCTCGAGATCAATCCCGGCGGCGCGCGCTTCGAGCTGTGGACCATGAAATCCTCGTCGGCGACCGGTCTCACGGAATACCCGCTCGAAAGCTGTTACGTGGGAACCTACATTCCCATCGCGCAGGTGGAGATCCGCTCGCAAGATACTTCCTCCTCGATCGTGAGAACGCGGGCGGACCGCCCGTTCTACGTCGATATCACCCTAGCCGGACTGCTCAACGGCGCGACCGACCCCGAGCCTTCCAAGAGCGTCAAGTTCCTCCGCCACGTGCAATCGTATGGCGTCGGAGGAACCGGGGTGGGGATCGACCGGAGCCAGGCCACGTTACTGAGCCAGTCGTCGATCACGACCAACGGCACTCAGACCCTGACCTACGCGCTCACCTCGATTCCCGGAGCCAACCGCTCGAAGATCCGCGGAGAGGAGCGATTCTCGGTGTTCTCGCTCGAAGATTACCAATCCCCCGAGTCTCAAATCGCCTCCCAGTTCATTCAGGTCTGGCCGGTCGCCGACGGCTCGATCTCCGGCATTGCCAACAACCAGTCGATCAAGTTCACGCTGCCTGCGATGACTCTGGCCTACAACGACCTGTATCCGTTTTCCACGACGTATGCCCAGGTTTACAAAGGCAATCCGGTGCTCGGAACGACCGGAGAAATCGTGCCGGGGTCCGCCTTGGTGATCAACGATTCAATTCCCTCCAGCCGGGTGCTTTCCCTGACCAATTATGACAGCGTCTTCACCAGTGACGGCCGCTGGACGATGGAAATCGTCACGGTCACCCCGTTCGGAACCGATCGCCTGGCTTACGTGAGTTTCGACCTGGACCGCACCATCAACATGAACACCACCGTCACCACCATCGAGTGAGTCACGGCGCTTTCAACGCCTTCAGCAACTCGTTCCTGAAGTTGTCATTCCGATAGATCAGGGAGAATCTCGCCTCCTTGGATTTCCGCAATAGATCCTCCACCTCGGTGAAAGCCAGCAGGAGGAACAAGCCCTTCACCGGCTCCCGATGAAACGATTGAGTCCGCGTCACGAACTGGTCCGCCACCTTCCTTTGCTGTTGGTTGGTCAGCAGCGCGCCGTGCTCGGTGGCGACTTGCTTGCGCAAGGCGTCGAACCGCGACTCCATCAGATCCGCGGAGGCCTCCGGATCGAAGTAGTGGACGGTCAGCTCGTAAAGCTTGCCGGTGAGGAAGCGCCCCTCCACGGCCGCCGCCTGGGTTTCGGGCAAAAACCCCTTTTTCGGCTCGATTTTCACCACCCGCATTGCGGGTTGATCTCCGGGCAGGGAAATGGTGATATCCAGCGAATGTCGAGTTGCCCAAGCAATCAGTTTTTCCGGAGAATCGCCCCAGCGCAGTCCGTAGGGCGGCTCCAGCACAGCTTGCGCCATCGCCTGTCCGGCGGCCAGCCAGAGAATGCCGGTGCCGAATGCCCATCTGCGGAAACGCCTGCCCATGGCGGGAGTTTTAGGAGTTTCCGCCCGCTCCGCAAGGCGCGATCACTCCGCAGCGGCTTTGTTTTGATCGAGGCGATGATGTCGCTCTCCGTTCTCACGGTGCTGGGGCTGGTCCTGCTCAAGCTTTCGCTCAACATCCTCTCGCCGCGCCAATGGATGCTCCGCCAAACGGTGACGGACGCCTACATGAGCTACGAGCGGTCTTACGCCGAGCGCATCCCCTTCGAAAACCTGCTGGCCAACGACTCGCCCTGGCCCGTCTATCCGGCGACTTCCACCACGGCGGTCGCGATCGGCCGTCTTCCCGGCGGCACCCCGCTCATCGGAACGGTGGTGCGGACCCGCATCCCTGACACGGGGAACTACCCGATCGATGGCGGCAGCGGCACCGTGGCGACCAACCCGGCGGCCATGAAAGTCTGGAAAGCCCAAAGCGTGCTAACTTACACCGTCGGCTCCAAGCCCTACTGGAAATCCCGAACCGTCCTGCGCTCCCAATGAAACCCCGTCTTTCACGCATGCGCCGGGGCTTCACCCTGATCGAATTGTCGATCGCTATGATGCTGGGCATGGCGACCGGTGCGATGCTGCTCGCCTTGTTCAACCAGCAGCTCGCCTTCCTGAAACTCTACAAGTCCCAGAACTTCCTGACCGACCAGGCACCGATCATCAGCATGTATGTGAACCGCTTGGTGGGGAAAGCCGACCGCTTCCGGCTGCATGACACGGTGGCGGACGCACTTTCCGGAGTCAACGCCCGCCTCACCGCCTCGCCGGTGGTGGTGCTGAACTTCCGGCAGCCGGACGGGGCGATGCGCGCGACCATTCTCTCGTTTGAAAACCGCGGCTCCGGCTACGCGCTCTATCATTACCTCGTCCCCGTCACCGGGGTGCTCGGCGAACCCCAATGGGCGGTTAGCAAGTCGCCGACAAACGTCACCTTCGCGATGATCAACGGGATTCTCCGAATGACCCTCAGCGGGCCTAACGGCGAGGAAATCACCTACTCAGGAACCATGCAGCAATGAAAACCTCTCCTTCACGCCGGCGGAAATCCGGCTATGTCTCGTTCCTCATGGTCCTCTCCACCGGGGCCATCCTCTCGCTGCTGAGCATCTATGCCTACCGCAGCGCCATGGCCGCCCACGCGGTCACCTCCCAGGTCCAGCTGCGGGTCGATTACAGCGAGAAGGAGGAGGCCATCCTGCGCTCGATCGTCGCGATCACGCCGAACCGCGCGATCCGCGCGATGCAGTCGGGATCGGACGTGGCGGGAGTTAGAACGGCTCTGCGATGGAAGGGGATCTTCACCGAATCGCTCGACCTGGCCAACGCGAGGACGTCCATTTCCAGCAACCTCGTCACCTCGCTCAACCTCGGCGCCGCCATCAAGGGCAACTCCGGGGATTCCGCGCTCACCGCACCGGACCGGATCTTCAGCCAGATTGCTGGGGTGAATGACGGCCTCGACACCAGCTACGCCTCGGCGGGTATCAACCGCAGTCTCGGTGTCGGATTTCCCGTGCCGCTCACCACCACGGATGCGACCGTGATCGACCGGGACCGGTCCTATCCGATCATTTCCCGCGACAAACGCTATGGCTCCCTCGCCCAAACCGGCGTCGCGCTTCCGGTGACGACTTATCCGGATTTCAACCTTTTGAAATACCCGGAGATCAACTTCGGCTACGCCAAGCCGGGCGACTTGTTCGTCGCCAAACGGAACTGGTGGGCCTTTGAGATGGATGTGGCCGACCACGACGACGACAAGACCGCGCTCGCCCACCGGCGGCGGCAGTTCGTGCTCTCGATTTATGAAATCCCCTCGCAGTTGGCCATCTCCGCATCCTCCTTCATGTCCCTCGGCCAATACGCCTCGGGCAGCGCCTGGCAGAATGTCACCATCGACGGCGGCGTCTTCGCCGCAAAAGCCGAGGTGCTCGGCACCACCGCGATCAACGCGCTCGCAAGCCGACGGGGAATGACCTTGTCCAGCGGCACCACCGTCGGTGGACAAAGCTTCACGAACAGCCCATTCGCGCCCGGAGTCCGCGAGTCCTATCAGGTCACGTCGGGCGCTTTTTTCCCGGTGTCCCTCGCCTCCGAAAGCGGCCGTTCCGCCTTTGTCCCGATCAACCGCGGCAAGCTTTTTTTTGATCGGTTTGATGATACTGTTACCAATGGAGATGGGATTGGTGAAGAAGATGGCTCGCTGAGGTATTCCAACAACGTTACCGAATCCAACGTATTGTCCACCACCAGCTGGAACAACTACTCCATTGGCGCGATGCAATGCGCGATGCAACTGGACATCACAGGGGTTGCGAGTTCCACCGATCCGACGCCGACGATGCTGCGGTTCTCATACTTTCAGACCAACGGCACCCGCGCCTCCGTGAACATCCCGCTCACCAATGCCACCCAGACGACCCTGCCGGCCGGTTACGTCAAGGTCTGCGATGAAAACCAAAGCTACACCTTCGCGTCCCCGGTGGACGTGGCTTACGGAGTGAGCGGTGGTTTCACCTTCCGCCAGAACCTATCCGGGACGATCGCTTTTAATAACAATACCTTTGGCGACCCCAAGGTGGGAGCTTTCAAGGCCGGCTACTGGCGGCCGCGGGGTCCCACGGAAATCAAAACCCTCGCCAGCGGGCAGAGGTGCCTCACCGTCTATCCGGAGCGCATCCCCGTCTTGCTCGCGGCGATGAACGCCGCCAGTCCGGCGATCAACAACTCGCTGGTCGTCAACGTGGACTATTCCTCGAGCGGGCTCAACAACGCCGCCAAATACAAACCATACATTCCTTGCACCGACACCGACTACGGCGTGATTCTCAGGGAGTGTGCGGGCGGCACGCTGTTCACCAAAGGCTTCTCGCTGGTCACCAACCTGCGGCTCTACATCGGCGACGATTTCAACACCACCGCGATGGCCGCGCCCTCCGGCTACATCCCGCCCGTCACGGCCGCCAACCCCACCGGCAGTTATTTCCCGCCATGCTCGTTGTTCTCCCCTGAGAAGCGCTACGGCGTCGATGTGAATCCCTTCGCGGTCGATCTCCGCGGCCAGGTCGGATCGCTCGCCAAGGTGGACAGGGTCAAAACCTCGAACAACCCGACCGCGGTGGTCCGCCCTCTGGATTCGAAAAATCTCAGCGGCATCGCCATCGATCCCAGCCAGATCACCGTCAACCTGAGCCCGATCACCCACCCGGCGCAACTCCCGCCGATCACGATGATGAACTGGCTGATCGTCCTCGAAGAGCGACGCAAGGAATTCGTCAGCTACTGAGCCTCACTCCTCGACGTAAAGAATCCGCCCGCAATCCTCGCACTGGGCGATTTCCTTGCCAGTCTGCACCTTCATCACCGTGGAGGCGATGAGCTTCATGTGGCAGCCCTCGCACTTGCCGTCGCGCAGTGGCGCGATCGCCAGACCGTCCTTGGTTTTCATGAGCCTGTTATAAAGCGGGATGACGCTCTCGGGCACGTTGGCCAGCAGCTTCTCGCGCTCGGCGAGGATTTCGAGGCGGTCCGCCTCCATCCGCGCGTGGCGCGTGGCGATCGAGGCGAGGTCTTCATCCACCAGCTTGCGGGTGTGGGCGAGCGCGGTTTCCGCCGCTTTCTGGGCGGCGCGCAGTCCATCCACCTCGTCCATCGCTTCGAGTTCGGTGGTTTCGAAAGCGTCCAGGTCCTTCTCGTAGCGCGTGATTTCATGGCCGAGCGCCACGAACTCCTCGTTCTTGCGGGTTTCGAACTGCTGCAATTTCAGCCGCTTGATCGTCGTGCGCCGGGTCTCGGCATCGAGCTCGATTTTTTTCACCCGCAGCTCGCAGTCGAGCAGCGCGTGGTGGGCTTTCGCCACGGCGGCCTCGTCGCCCGCCAGTTTCGCCCTCGCCCGGGCCTCATCTTGGGGGAGTTTGGCCAGATCCTTGGCCAAGGCCAAAAGGCGGCGGTCACGGTCTTGGAGAATCAACAGCGCGCGAACTTCATCTTGCATGCGCGTTGGGTAAACCGCCCGGCCCGCATCGGCAAGGATTACTAAGATGCAGGTTGAAAACCCGCGCGCAGCGAATCATCTTCCGCCCATGTCCGCCAGCCGCCTGTCCATTCCCCAATACGCCATGGCGCTCGCCCACGTCGCCAGCCTGCGCTCGGAGGATCCCTATCGAAAAGTCGGCGCCGCCGCATTGGACTTCGACAACCGCGTCATCGGCACCGCCTATAACGGCCTCGCACCGGGCTATAATCCGCCGCCCGGATTCTGGGACGACCGCGAGGCTCGCCAGAAATTCATGCTCCACGCCGAGGTGAACCTGTGCAGCCTCTTCCGTCGCGGCGAGGCCAAGATCGTGGCCACCACCACCATGCCATGCACCGCCTGCATGCAGACGCTCTGCGCGTATGGCATCAAGGAAATCTACTACCGCGAGATTTACAAAGTCTCCGACGCCTCGGAAATCGCCGCGCTTTACAACGTGAAATTGGAGCAGGTCAGCGAGTTCCCGCTCGGCTAGGCGGGTCAGCGTCCTTCCTGAATCCGCTCCGCAAGCATCGGCGGCAGGCCGGCGGCGAGGATCTTCCGCTGGGTCTCGGCGATGTCATACTCGACGCGGCGGAGCACGACCATCTGGTGGTTGAGATCGTAGATCGCATAACAAGCCCGCCAATCGCCGTCGCGCGGTTGGCCGACGGAGCCGACGTTGATGAAATATTTCGCCCCGTCCTCGATGGCGACCGCGTCGGTAAAGACCTCCTGGACCTTGTCGGCCTTCATATACACCCGCGGCACGTGAGTGTGGCCGTGGAAGCAGACCTGGGTGAACTGATAGGAAAAGTTCGACATCGCGTCGAAGCGGTTGGTCACGTAGTTCCAGTTTGCCGGTTGGTCGAGCGTGCTGTGGACGACGGTGAAATCGGACACTTGGCGGACCATCCGGAGCCGTGCCAGCCACTGGCGCTGCTCGGCGGTGAGTTGTTGGCGGGTCCATTCCAGCGCGGCCGCGGCCACCGGATTCATGCTCTCGAGCGAGTGGCTTCCGGAGGCGTCCTCGTCGTGATTGCCCTTCACCGTGGGGCAATCCATCGCCCGGACGATTTCGAGGCAGGCGGACGGGTCGGCGTTGTAGCCGACGATGTCGCCCATGCAGACGTATTCGGACACGCCTTGTTCCATGGCGTCTTTGAGGACGGCCTCGAGGGCTTCCAAATTGGCATGAATGTCACCGAAGATAGCGATCCGCATGGGGTTGGTCGGGGAATGGGAGGGGAGTTTGCGAGCTGTGACCGGTCTGTCGAGACGAAACCCGACAGACGAAACCCGGCAGGCTATTTTTGGAACCCGTCGTCCGGTCCGGTGGGGCTTTGCAGGGGTTGTTTGAAAATGCTTTTGTCCTCGGGCACGGCCAGTGTTTTTTCGAGCGACTCCAGCGCGGCGGCGACTCCGTAAACCGGAAAGCGCTGGCGGGTCCGCTGCCAGTGGCTGGTGAGCGCTTCGTAGGCTTTTTCCGGGGTTCCGAACAACTCCAGCGCCCGCCGGGTGGTGTCCATCGACGGATTTTCGTGAGCTTCCAAAACCAGCAGCAGGATCAGCAGGGTGGGGGTGTGATTCTGGCGGGCGGCGTAAAGCGAGCGCGCCAAGGCGAGTGCTTCCTGCTCTTTTCCAGCCACGCGGGCCAGCGAATAGAACTCGGCGCGGCGCACATAGGGCAGCGCCTTGCCGGTATCGGCGGAGCGGCGGTAGGCGTCCGCCGCCGCCGCGAACGCTTCGTTAGAGTCGCGGAAGGCGGCGAGTTTGTTGGAGTCGGAGAGAAGGAAACCGAGGTTGGCGAGGATGCTCCAGTCGGCGGGATTGTTGCGGATTCCACGTTCGAGGAACGCCCGGCCTCTGAGAATCGACGCCCGCCACGCCTCCCTCCGCCGCAGCGCGGGCAGTGTGGAATCATTCATGTAGTAGGACGCCGCGTTGTAGGCGGAGTGCCACGATCCGGTCTCCCAATAGTAGCGCGTCCGCGGTGCCAGATCGACGATGGTGTCATAAGTGTCCGCCACGTCGTCCCAGCGTTGTTCCTGGAAAAACGAAAAGGCCCGCAAGTTCAGGAAAGTCGCCACCAGCGTCCGCAGCCCGCCGAGCGCCACGGCCGAGCTGGTCTGGCCGATCTTGTCGCGCGTGCCGATCTCCATCGGCGGCGGCGTCAGTCCCGCCGCGCGAAGCTCCTTGGCCAGGCTGGCTTCGAACGGCAGGCGCGCCGCGCCGAAGATCAGCAGCGCGGCGCTTAGGATTCCGTTTCGTTGCCAGGCTTTCACGGTGTTAGAACTCCTTTTCCGCGAAGATGAACCACGACGCGATGGTGAAAAACACGGCGTAATACACGCCGATCAACGTCAGTTTCCCGAGCACCAGCAGTGGCATCGCCTGGCCTTCGATCACCGCGTCGATCACGTTGAAGTTTTGAAAATCCGGCAGGACCAGCGAAAACACCAACGATGCGAGGCGGGCGAATGCCCCTTCACCGGCCTGGCCCGCCTGGAGATAGACGTCCCGTGCGTCCGCCTGGAAATGACCGATGAAATAAATCAGGAAGCTGATGATGGTGGTGAACAGCGTGCTCGTCGAAAACGTCGAGATCAGCAGCGCCAGCGATGCCATGACGGACGCCCGCAGGAACACCGCGAACACCGCACCTTGCAGCGACCAGCTCGGCCCTTGCGCCAGCGTTTCCACTCGCAGCGAGTCGATCGCATCCGGCGGCCAGCCCATCTCCGCCGCCATCGCCAGTTGTTGCTCCATCACCATCGAAGTGCGGATTTGCAACACCGCCGTCATCAGCACGTCCATCAGGGCCAGCGAGACGAAAACCAGCAGCAGCACGCCGAGCAGCTTTCCTGCCAGATAGTCGATCCGCGGAACCGGCTTCGCCAGGATCGTGTAAAGCGTGCGGTCCTCCACATCCTTCGGCAGCAGCAGCGCGGTGGCGACGATGGAGAGCACCACCGAAAATAAGGTCATCGTCCCCAGCGACCAGCTCTTGATCGAGCGCAGCACGCTGACGCCCATCGATTCCGGGCCTTCGTGTTGCGGGAGGTCGAAGAAATTGCTGGCGATGGCGATCACCGCGAACACTGCGAGAAAATAGAACACCTTCATCCGCACCAGTTGGGTGAACGCGTGCAGCGCGATCACCAGAATCCGGCTCAAATGCGAACCTTGCGAAGTTGTGGCTGTCATGGTGCTCATCGTTCGTCCCCCTTGGTTTCGTGGAGGAAAATTCGTTCCAGCGTGGTGCGCGGCTTGCCGGTGCGGACCAGCGAGGCACCCGCCGAGCCGGCCACCAGCGCGGTGATTTGGGAAATCAGCTCCGAACTCGCGTCCTTCAGCACGATTTCCGTTTGATCCTCGATCGAGATCAAGTCCTCCAGCCGCCCTTCCTTCACCATCTTGCCTTTGCAAATGATCCCGACGTGGTCGCAAACCTCCTGCACCTGTTCCAGCAAGTGCGAACACAGAAAAACCGTGATCCCGCGCTCGCGCAGCTTCAAAATCAAATCCCGGATCTGCCGTGATCCCACCGGATCGACGCCCGCCGTCGGCTCGTCCAGAATCACTAACCGCGGCTCCTGCACCAGCGCCTGCGCCAGTCCGATCCGTTGCAGCATCCCTTTCGAATAGCCGCCGATCCGCCGGTCGCGCGCGCCTTCCAGATCCACCAACGCGAGCAACTCGCTCACCCGTTCCTCCAGCGCCTTGCCCTTCAATCCGCAGAGTTTGCCGTAAAAACGCAAGGTTTCCGCACCGCTCAGGTGTTTGTAAAAATAAGGATTCTCCGGCAGGAAACCCACGTCGTTCCGCGAATCCACTTTCAGCGAGTCCTTGCCGAAAATCGCGCAGTGCCCCGCCGTCGGAGCCACCAAACCGAGCAAAGCCTTCATCGTCGTCGATTTCCCGGACCCGTTCGGCCCGATCAATCCGTAAACCTCGCCCGGCATGATCCGGATCGACACCCCGTCTACCGCCCGCAGCATTTGCTTGCGGAACGACGTCTTGAAGTCCTTCACGAGATCCTTGATTTCAACTGCAGGAGTGGTTTCAGCCATCGGCGAGGGCATACTTGAACAGCCTTGCCGCGGGTGGCAACGGACATTTTATAATACTCTGATTAAAGGCCTGTCCCTTTGCAGCGCGCAGGGGAATGGGTGAAGCCCGGCGGCGCCTAAGGGTGGTGGCGGGAAAAATTCCGGTTTCTTCACTGGCATCGGGGTGGGCTTCGTGTTGTTTTGCCGGCGTGTCCGCCGTCACGAATATCTCCACTTACCGCTTTGCCGAGCTAACGGGGCTGAAGGAATTGCGCGAGAATCTCATCGCCGATTGCAAGGCCTGGGGGCTGAAAGGAACAATCCTGCTGAGCACGGAAGGCATCAACCTGTTCGTCGCCGGAGCCGCGGAATCCATGGACTTGCTGCTCGCGAAACTCCGCGGAATTCCCGGGCTCGAAGACCTCGAGCCCAAGATCAGCCTCAGCGACGACCAGCCGTTCAACCGGATGCTGGTGCGCTTGAAAAAGGAGATCATCTCCTTCGGCATGGAGAGCATCCGCCCGGCGAATTACACCTCGCCGAAGATCGCGTCGGCCGAATTGAAGCGCTGGCTCGACGAGGGGCGCCCGGTGACTTTGCTCGACACCCGTAACGACTATGAGGTGAAGCTCGGCACCTTCAAGGGGGCGATCATTCCTAACATCAACACCTTCCGCGAGTTCCCGGACGCGGTGCGGAAACTGCCGGAGGAGCTCAAGGACCAGCCGGTGGTGATGTTCTGTACCGGCGGCATCCGCTGCGAAAAAGCCGGGCCGTTCATGGAGAACGAGGGCTTTAGAAATATCTACCAGCTCGACGGCGGTATCCTCAAGTATTTCGAAGAATGCGGCGGCGACCATTACGACGGCGAGTGCTTCGTCTTCGACCAGCGGGTGGGCGTGGACCCCGGCCTGCGCGAGTCGGGCTACGCGGTTTGTTTCGCCTGCCAGGCTCCGCTCGACGCGGCGGACCAGGAGGACCCGCGGCACGTCGAGGGCGTGAGTTGCCCGCATTGTTTCATTAGCGAGCCCGAACGGATGGCGGAGCGAATCACGCAACTGCACCAGACGATTGCGCGGGTTTCAAATCCCTTGCCCGGCTCGGTCGCTCAGGAAAACCGCCGCCCGGTCAATATCCCGGCAGCTCTCGACGGGTGGACCTTGCTCGAAGCGCTGAGCGAACTTTTTCCGCAGGTTTCTCCAACAGAATGGGAGGCGCGTTGCGATGGCGGGCGCTTCGAAAACTACGGCGGCAGCGTCCGTGGAAAAGACCACGTCGTGCGCGGTGGCGAGCGAGTCGTCCAAATCTTCCCGCCGGATGTCGAGCCGCCGGTGTCGGCGGCGATCGAGGTGCTGCACGAGGACGAGGCGATCTTGGTAGTTAGAAAACCCGCGCCGCTGCCGATGCACGCGAGCGGCCGCTTCCATCGCAACACGCTCCAACACATTTTGAATGAGGTTTACGCGCCGAAATACCCGCGCCCGGTGCACCGTCTGGACGCTAACACCACCGGCCTCGTCGTCTTCGCCCGCACCCGCCATTTCTGCCGCTTGCTCCAGCGCCAGTTCCTCGAAGGCGCGGTGGACAAGCGCTACCTCGTCCGCGCGCTCGGTCATCCGGCACAGGACGTGTTCTTTTCCGAAGCTCCGATTTCCTCCGAGCCCGACGTGATGGGCACCCGCGGCATCGGCGAGTTAGACGGCTTGCCCTCGCGCACCGATTTCCAAGTCATCGAGCGCTGCGAGGACGGCACCACCTTGATCGAGGCGAAACTGGGAACCGGCCGGACCAATCAAATCCGCGTCCATCTCTGGCAGCTCGGCCATCCTGTCGTCGGTGATCCTGCCTATCTGCCAGACCACCGCATCGGCGACACGCAGACGCTCGATCCCGAAGCTCCGCCGCTCCAACTCCACGCCTGGAAACTTTCGTTCCAGCATCCGCGGACGGGCGAGGGGATGTGCTTTGAGACGGCGCGCCCGGACTGGGCCTAGTTCGGCCGGTTTGGAGGATTTTCAAAATATGCGGCCGGGTGGCGTAACCTGCGTCGGGTTTCTCGGATTGATGGGTGTCGGGAGGAAGATTCGCTCCCAGACCGAGAGGTCGGCCGGAGCCGGTCCCTAGCTCAAATCAATACCCACCATGAACCCGCTCAAATGATCATCCCTCGTCAGCACACTGGCCGCCTCGTTGGTCCTCACTGCAGTCACCGCTGCGGCGGACAAACCGTTTTCAAAAATCGTGACCTTCGGCGACAGTCTGTCGGACACGGGGAACGCCTTCCTTTACACCGGCGGATTTTACCCTGCCAACGACCTTTTCACCACGCTGACCTTCGGCGGAAACATAGGCCTAACCATTCATCATGCGGTGCAAAACACCGCGCAGTCGTTCGCCGCGCTTGCCAGCCATGGTGCCCGGCACATTCTGGTGGCCAATCTGCCTGACCTCGGACTCACAGCATTGGGGCGATCGCTCGGGCCGGTTGGCAGCGCGCAGTTGTCTTATCTGACAGACGTTTATAATGCCGGGCTGGACCAGGCCTAGGATTCGCTGGATGCCGCGGGGATTCCGACGATCCGCCTCGATGCCGCCGGTCTGATCCGGGAAATCGCCGCCAATCCCGAAAAATTCGGCTTGGTGAACGCCACTGAAGCAGCCCTTGATTCCGGCAACGATGCGGACGATTATCTCTTCTGGAAGGCGCGGCGTACCGACCGCTACCTGCGCGCGGTGGAAACGATCCAACGCCACGGCATCACCGTGAACGGCTGCTTCATTTTAGGACTCGACGGCGATGGACCTGATAGTTTCGAGCACGTCTTCCGCTTCGTCGAGGAGAGCGGGGTTTACGACGTGCAAATCACCTACCTCACGCCATTTCCCGGAACACCCTTGTGGAAACGGCTCACCGAGGAAGGAAGGCTGCTCTCCGCGGAAGCGACCGAACGCTGCACGCTCTTTGATATCAATTTCCGCCCCACCGACATGAGTGTGGAAGAGATCTCGATTGGGTGGTGATGCAGGCTCTCGATTAGGACTCGGGTTCTTCCGCGAGTTTTGGCGGGATGAGATAGAGGAGAGTGCCGCTGCGCGAGGGCGGATTGATAGCGAGGCAGGCAATGGCGCCTTTTTTGACATCGATGCTGCCGCCGTTAGCTCCGAGAATCCACTGGATGAGTTGGGAGAAATCCGGCTCATGGCCGACGATGGCGACGCGGTTGAAGTCGTGGAAAGCGGCGAGTTCTTTGAGCGCGTTTTCCGGAGTCATGCCGCAGGCGAGCCAACCCTGGATGGTGGCGCCGGGGATTTCCGCAGTCTGGCAGAATTCCTCGGCGGTCTGGCGGGCGCGGACGAGCGGGCTGGTCAGGACAATGTCCGGAAGCATTCCGGCGGCTTTCAAAAGCTTGGCGGTGCGGCGTGCCTGCTTGCGGCCTTTTTCAACGAGGGCCCGCGAGAAATCGCCGTCGGCATGGCGGTCTTCGGCTTTTCCGTGGCGGAGGAGGACGAGTTCCATTTTTGGGTAGAAGCTGAAAACTGAAAACTGAATCACATCGTCATCCCGCCATCGACGGCGATGACTTGGCCGGTGATGTAGCGCGCGGCCGGGCTGGCGAGGAAGGTGACGACCTCGGCGATGTCCTTGGTTTCGCCGAAGGTGGCGAGCGGGATCTTGGCGATGACCGCGTCCTTGACGGCTTGGGGTAGCTCGTCGGTCATGTCGGTGGTGATGAATCCGGGGGCGACGGCGTTGCAGGTGACGCTGCGTCCGGCGAGTTCGCGGGCGACGGCTTTGGTGAAGCCGATCAGGCCGGCCTTGCTGGCGGAGTAGTTGGTTTGGCCGGCGTTGCCGATGAGTCCGATGACCGAGGCGATGTTGATGATGCGCGGGTCCTCGGCTTTCATCAGGACGCGCATGAAGGCTTTGACGGTGTTGAACGCGCCTTTGAGATTGGTGTCGAGCACGGTGTCCCAGTCCTCTTCCTTCATTCGCATGAGCAGGCCGTCGCGGGTGACACCGGCGTTGTTAACGAGGATGTTCACGGTGCCGAGCTCCTCGCCGATTTTCTTGGCGAGCTCCTGCACGGCGGCATGGTCGGCGACGTCCACGGCGTAGGCGGTGGCGGAGCCGGGGAAGGCGGCGTTGATTTCCTCGGCGGCTTTGCCGCAGCTCGAAGCACTGCGGCTGACGACGGCGACTTTGGCACCCTCGGCGGCGAGTGCGCGGGCGATTTCCTGACCGATTCCGCGGCCACCTCCGGTGACAACGGCGACTTTATTGGCAAAGCGTGACATGCCGGGAAGGTGGCGGCGGCGGCGGGCGACTGTCAATCCTCGGGGCTTGCGGGCTGGTGGGGGAGGTGATGCAGTGGGCGGATGAATTGGAAATTTCAAAGCGTGGCGGTGGTCGGCTCGGGAGCCATCGGGCTGTATTACGGCGGGCGGCTGGCGGAGGCGGGGGGAGATGTTAGATTTCTAATGCGTTCGGATTTCGAGGCGATTTCACGGGGCGGATTGAAGGTGGAGAGCGTGCATGGAAATTTCGAGTTGCCGCGGGTGCAGGCCTTCCGGACGCCGGGGGAAATTGGGCCGGTGGATCTGGTGATCGTGGCGTGGAAGGCGACGGCGAACCATCTGCTCGCCTCGGTTTTGCCGCCGCTGTTGCATGCGGGGACGCAGGTGCTGACGCTTCAGAACGGCTTGGGAAATTGCGAGGCACTGGCGGAAATCGTCGGTCCGCAGCGGGTGCTCGGCGGGCTGTGCTTCGTCTGTATCAACCGGATTTCTCCCGGCTTGGTGAATCACTCGGCGGGCGGGAGGATGACGATCGGTGAATTTCTGCCCGATGGAGGCGGCCGCGTCGGCGAGCTGGAGCGGCGTTTCAAGTCGGCGAAGATCCAAGCGGTCGCCGTCGAAAACCTGGAGAAATCGCAGTGGGAGAAACTCGTCTGGAACATCCCGTTCAACGGGCTTTCCGTGGCGGAAGGCGGGGTGACCACCGACGTTTTGCTCGCCACGCGGGACAAGGAAAACGAGCTGCGCGCGCTGATGGTCGAGGTGATCGCCGCCGCCCGCGCGCAGGGGCTGGACCTCAGCGACGAGCTCATCGACTTCAACATCGAGCGGACCCGGCCGATGGGACCTTACCGGACGTCGAGCATGATTGATTTCGTGACAGGCCGGGAAGTCGAGGTCGCGCCGATCTGGGAGGAGCCGCTGCGGCGGGCGCGGGCGGCGGGAGTGGAGATGCGGCGCACGGCGGAGCTGCTGCGGTGGATTCGCGAGCGGTTGGCGAAGTGATCTGGAGGGATTTTTCCCGCGAGACAAAGCCCCTTGTGGCGACCGCTAAAGTCGGCGAGAATGCGCTGGAACTTCCCGGATTCATTTGGGAGCTTCCGTCATTCGTTGCTGGACCGGGCCGCCGGTCGTTTCCCATATGGCATCATCATTCACTCCTCCCGGCTCCAAAGCCGTCATTCCTGAATCGCTCCGGCTTCAGCTGGACGACTTCCGGCGTCATCTGTGGCGGGTGAAAACCATGGAGGCCATCGCCGCCGGACTGATCGGGCTGCTGGTTTCGTTCCTGCTGGTTTACGGGCTCGACCGGATTTGGCAGACGCCGGGCTGGGTGCGCTTCGGGATTCTTGTCGCCGGTATTTCGTTATTCACGGTTTTCGCGCCGTATTGGCTGCACCGCTGGGTCTGGCGGCAGCGGCGGGAAACCCAGCTCGCCCGCTTGATTGCGCGGCGTTATCCGGGCCTTGGCGATCGTCTGCTAGGCGTCATCGAGCTTCAGGATCAGGAGGGAAATGAGGATACGCTTTCTCCGCGGCTGCGCGAGGCGGCGATGGAGGCTGTGGCCATCGAGGCGGGAAAGCGCAAGCTCGACGAAGCGCTGCCACCGCAGAGACACCGGCGCTGGGCCTTGGTCGCGCTCTGCCTCGCGGGGATTTCCGCGGCGGCCTTCACCCTGACCCCGCGCGCCGGTTTGAACGCCCTGCAACGCTGGTTGATGCCGCTTTCAAAAACCGAGCGCTACACGTTCACCCGGCTGGAAAACCCGCCGGTTTACCGGGCGGTGGCGTTCGGTGAGGCGTTCCAGATCACGCTGCAACTGGCGCGCGATTCCGAGCAGCGCCCGGCGAAATCCAGCGGTCGCTACGGCCTGCAATCCGCGGTGGAAGCCTCGTTGAGAAAAGACCGGTATGAGTTCATGTTCCCCGGCCAGCAGGACGCCGGCACCATCGTTTTCCACGTGGGGGATCTCCGCCACGAGGTCCGGGTGGAGCCGGTGCAGCGCCCCGCCATGGAAGACGCTGCGGCGGTCGTCACCCTGCCGTCCTATCTCGGCATTCCGGAAAAAAGGGCCAACCTCAACACCGGCGTTCTGAGCGCGGTCGAGGGTAGTAAAATCCGGATTTCCCTGACGACCACCCGCGCGCTCGCCACCGCCAGCTTCGGACCGACCCGTTCGCAGACCATCGAGGAGTCGAAGGAGCCTCTATTCGCATACGTCCCGCTAGGCGGGCCGCTTGAAATTTCCGGCCCGGTCGCCAGCACGCCGGTCATCGAAATCGGCGCGATTTCGTTCGAGATTCCGTTCGCATGGACCGATAAGCTCGGACTTGCGGGTGAGTCCGGCTACCGCTTGCGGGTCGATGCGATCCGCGATGCGGCGCCGACCTGTTACTTGCAGGGGATCGACCGCCAGAAGGTGATGCTGCCCGAGGAGACGGTCGATTTCGAGGTGCTGGCCGAGGATGATTTCGGAGTGAAACAAACAGGGATCGAGTGGTCCGGCCAATTCACTCGGCCCACCAGCGAGGCACCGGCGAAGGGCGAGCTGAAACTCGGCGACGGCTCGCCGGAAGAGCGGCGGATCGCCAAGGCCGCGTCGTTCTCACCCGCCGCCTTCGGCATCGCGCCGCAGAAGATCACCCTCCGCGGCTACAGCGAGGATCATTTCCCCGGGCGTGGCCGCGTTTATTCCGAGCCGGTCATCCTTTACGTGCTGACCCGTGACGAGCACGCGCAGATGTTGAAGAGCAAATTTGATCGGACGATCACCGAGTTCGAGGATCTCGCCCGGCGCGAGTTGGAGCTGCTGGATGAAAACCAGCGGCTCGAACGCCTGAGCGGCGAGGAACTCCAGAAAGAGTCTAACGAAAAACGTCTCGAAGCCCAGGAACAAGCGGAAGCCGAGAGCGAGCGGCGGATGAAGGACCTCACCGAGCGGATGGAAAATCTGATGAAGGACGCCGCCCGCAACGGCGACATCCAGAAGGAAACGCTCAAGAAAATGGCGGAGTCGCTTAAGTCGATGCAGGAACTTTCCCAACAGGATTTGCCGAAGGTGAAGGACAAACTCGGCGACTCGCAGGAGCAGTCAAACACGCCGGAAAAGGCGCAAAAAGACGTGGCCAAGGCCGTGGAGGAACAGAAAAAAGCCGTCGAGAAAATGCAGCAAGCCATCGCCAAGGCGAACGACGCGAACCGCCAGTTTGAAGCGGGCACCTTCGTCAACCGCTTGAAAAAGGCCGCCGGCGAGCAAAACGGAATCGCTGGCACGCTCATCGATGCCTACGAGCGGATTCTCGGAGTCAAGGCCTCGAAACTCGATCCCTCCGACCTGCGCCGCCTGAATGAATCGATCAGCCAGCAGGCGAAAACCGCTTCGGACGTGCGCTGGCTGCAGGAAGACCTCGGCAGTTATTTCGCCCGCACCAAGACGGATTCCTTCAAGCAGATCCTGGATGAAATGAAGTCGTCGCAGATCGACAGCGGCTTGGAGGAGATCCGCACGATTCTAGGCTCCAACCATTCCTTCATCGCCACCGAGCAGTCGAAAAAATGGGCTGACAAACTCACCAAATGGGCGAAGAAGCTCGAAGGTGATCAAGAAAAAGATGGCGGTGGCGGCGGCGGTGGTGGCGGCCAGAGCCCCGAGGACGAGGACTTCGAGTTCATGCTGCGGGTGATGAAACTCGTCCAACAGGAACAAGACCTGCGCGCCCAAACCCGCGCGCTCGAACAATTCCGCCGCGGCAACCCACCACCCGAATCATGAACCGCCTCATTCCAACCATCGGTATCCTGTTTCTTGTCCCGCTGGCCGTTTCCGCCGACGAGCAGGCGCAGGCCAAGCACCGCGAGGGCTCCAGCAAGGTGGCGGACCGGCAGGACGAGCTTTCCGCCGACGTCCAGCAGCTCGCCATCGAGCAAACCGTGCCGAAGGTCATCGAGCTGCTCAACGAAGTGGAAAAGATCATGGACGAGGCGACCGACCAGCTCGCGGAATCTAACACCGGCGGCACCACGCTTGCGGCGCAAACCGAGGTGATCGAAAAAATCCACGAGGCGGCCAAGGAGAAGCAGAAGCAGCAGGGCAGCGGCCAGTCCGGCAGCGCGATGATGGACATGATGGAGCGCATGATGGGCAAAACTCCCGACGCCGATAAAGACGGCAAGGGTAAAGGAAAGGGTGACAAACCCGGCGCCAAGGGCGGCGAAGGCATGACCGGCTTGTCCGATGCTGCTAACGAAGCGGGCGGCGGCGAAACCGGCGGTAAAAGCGAGGCCCGCCGGGTGCCCAAAGCCAGCGGCGGCGCGGGACGCGTGCTGCCCGAGGAATTTAGCAAGGCGCTCGACGCCTACAACCGGGGAGCGGAGCAAAAGACCAAGTGAAAACCATGATGATGAATCACCTTTTCGTCAGAATGATCGCGTTGCTCGCGGTCTGCGGGCTTGCCTCGGTCGCACGCTCGCAGGATCTGCCGGTCCGCCAGGATGACTCTGTTCCGGCGCAGGCGGAATTGATCTACGAGCGGGGATTGCAATACCTGGCCAAATCCCAGAACGAAAAAGGCAGTTGGAATGACAGCGGCGGCAGCGAGCCGGGTGTCGTCGGCTTGTGTGTGGCGGCCTTTCTGGCCCACGGCGAGGATCCTAACAACGGCCCTTATTCCAAGAACATCCGCGCGGGCGTTGACTTCATCCTTTCCCAACAGAATGAGAAGAACGGCTACATCGGCTCCAGCATGTATAACCATGCGTTCGCCACCAAGGCCCTCGCGGAATCCTACGGAATGCTCGACAACCCGAAGATCGCCCCGGCGCTTGAGAAAGCGGTCGAGCTGATCGTCAGTTCGCAGAAAAAAAACCGCTTCGGGGCGTGGCGCTACACTCCGGAAAGCCGCGACGCGGACACCACGGTGACCGGCTGCCAGATGGTCACCCTGTTCGCCGCGCGCAACGCCGGCGTCGCGGTGCCTGACGAGGCGATCAAGAAGGGCCTCGCCTATCTCGCGTCCTGCCGCAGCCGGGACGGCGATTACGGCTACACCTCGGCCTCGGGCGGCAAGCCCACGCTGACAGCCATTGGCTTGCTCTGCCTTTCGCTGGCCAAGGAGCGGGATTCGAAAGGCTATCAGGCGAGTCTGGCCTATCTGCAGAAGAATATCGATTACCGGGATCGCTTCTATCCGTTCTATTTCGAGTATTACATGTCGCAGGCGTTGTTTCACGCGGATGAGGCGACGTGGAAGGAATGGAACGTCCGCAACATCCGTTATCTATCCACCATCCAGTCGTCGGACGGGTCGCTCCCCGGAAACCAAGGGACATCTTTCAACACGGCCGGCGCGCTCCTGTCGCTGGCGCTGAACTACCGCTTCCTACCCATCTACGAAAAATGATTCACAAACTCGCGATTTCCTGGATTTCCGGCGTGATGGTTCTGGCTGCCGCCGAATCACCCGACCTGGTGCGTTTCACCAACGGCGACCAGCTTCACGGCGCGTTCCAAGGTTTCAAGGAAGGAGCCCAAGCCATCTGGCAGAGCGACGACGCCGCCGCACCCGTGGATTTCAAGACCGCGAAGATCCGCCATGTCGTCCTCCATGGCGGCAGGCCGTCGAAGTCCCTGACATCGCTTTCCCACGTCGCGCTGGTGAATGGCGACCGCGTGCCGGGGAAGATCACCGGCATGGACGACGAGGCGATCACTTTGGAAACGCTCTATGCCGGGTCGTTGCGGATTCCCCGCGACCAGGTGGAGATGTTCGCGCCGAGCCCGTTAGGCGGGCGGATTCATTATCACGGGCCCTTTGTTGAAGATGAATGGCAGATGGCGAACGCCTCCTTTCCGGACGGCATGCCGCCGGCCTCGGATGAAAAGGACGGCAAGGAAAAGGACCAACCCGGACGCTGGGCTTTTTCCGGCTCCGCCTGGTATTGGCCGGGCAAGTTTTCCGGCACCGCGCTGCTGCGCGAGAAGGCGATGCCGGACCGCTCGATCCTGCGCTTCGACCTGGCATGGAAAAACCGGCTTTCGATGGCGATCGGGTTTCATGCCGATTTCGCGAAGACCAAGCCGCTCGATCCGGCGGTCAAGGATCAGGGAGCGCAGCAGGCCCGCGCCCGGGGATTTTCTTCGGGCGACTCCACTGTCTTTCCGATGCTGTTCGGTAACAGCTACGTGCTGCAGGTTGTCTCCACCCACCTGATGCTCTTCCGCACCAGCGTGGACGCGGACGGCGGCCCCGTCGTCGAGCGGGTGCAAATCAACGGCAACTCGATCCGGTTAGGCGACAGCGGCAAGGCGCAGATCGAAATCCGCAGCAACCGCCTGAGCGGGCAGATCTCGCTGTTCATCAATGACGAGTTCATCGTCAGTTGGAGCGAGGGCGGGACGACTCCGGAAGACCAGGCCCGATATGCCGGGAAGGGTGGCGGCTTCGGGTTTGTGGTGCAGAACGAGGATTCTCCGGTGAGGATTTCCGACGTCATGGTCGCGGAGTGGAACGGGATGCCGGACTCGGCGCGCAGTCTGCAGACGGACGAGCAGGACATCGTTCTGCTAGCCAACGGCACCGACCGTTTTTCTGGAAAGGTGGGATCCCTCAAGGACGGGAAAATCCACCTTCAGGGGAAATACGGCCAGTTTCTGTTTGAAATCGACGACATCGCCGAGATCCGTTTCGCCCGCGGCCGGCTGGCCAAGGAGACCGATCTGGCCTCGGATTCGCTGACCGTCCGGCTCAGTCCGCTCGGCCGGATTTCCGGTCGTCCTCTCGCGGGAAGCGCTTCCTCGATCCGGATCCTCAATCCGGTCTGCGGTGAAATGAACCTCAACCTGGAATCCGCAGTCATGCTGGATTTCAAACCATCCAACAACGTTATTGATGACTGGGACGCGGAATTCTAACTTCAGAACATGGCTTGGCCTCCTGATCGCCTGCGGTGCCCCCGGCGTGCTCCGCGCCGACAGCCTGGTCCTCGCGGATGACGCGCGCCTCACCGGCACGGTCCGCTCGATCAACGAGGCGGGCGTGGTCGAGTTGACGACGGTGCTCTCCCCGGAGCCGGTGCTGCTCAAGGCTGATGCGGTCGAGAAGGTCGAATTCAGCGCACCGGCATCGGCGCCTGCCGCGGCGGGCACCTTGATCGAACTGGCCAACGGCGATCTCCTTCCGGCGGCCATCGAGAGTCTGGATGACAAGAACCTCAACGTGGTCACGGCGGATGCGGGGCGCTTGCGCATTCCCCGAGCGGCTTTGAAAGCGCTGCAGGTCGGCGTGCGCGAACAGAAAGTCATCTATCGCGGCCCGAAGAATTCCGAGGAGTGGGGCGCGTATGCGGAGCAGGCGAAAATCTGGCAGTTTGCTAACAACGCGCTCACCGCCAACGGCCCGTCCCAGTCGGCCAGGGAGTTCGCGGCTCCGCTGCAGTTCGTCCTCAAGTTCAGCTTGAAGTGGCAGGCCAATCCGATGTTCAAGATCTACTTCGCGGATCCGCTGACGCCCAAGGTGGAACTGGTGGACCGCTATTTCATGCAATACGGCAGCGCGGGCCTGGAGATCAAACGTGAATCCAGCAAGGGCAAGCACTATCATACGGTGATCCAGTTGCCGCGCAGCCCGGATCAATTTCCCGCCAACGAGCTTGCGGTGGAAATCCGGGTGGATCGCAAGACCTCGCGGATTCACCTGCTTCTCAATGGCGAGCCCGAGGGTGCCGGAGTCGATCCGGCCGGCGCCGCGCCGCAGGGCAACGGAGTGGTCATCACGAGCAACGCGCCGTCCGGGTCCGTTCAGGAAATCCGCGGGATCGAGATTCTCGAGCTCGACAACGTCGGGACACGCCATCGCTCCGAAGAGCGCGGCGACGCCAAGACTGATAGTTTGATCAGCCGCGACGAGGATCGCTGGGGCGGACGCTTGATCGGCATTCGCAAGGGGCCGGAAGGAGCGGTTTTTTCATTCAAGAGCGATTTTCAGGAGGAGCCGCTGGACCTTCCGGAGGCCGATGTTTCGACGGTGTTTTTCGCCAAGCCGGCGCAAACCGATGCTCCGGCGCCGGCCCATCAGTTCGCCCTGCGCCTCCGTGGTGAAGGTTCCCTCCGCGTGTCTTCCTGCGCGTTCTCCGCCGACGAGGTCACCGCGGTGCATCCGCTGCTCGGCCCGTTGAAGATCCGCCGGGTGGGGGTCTCCGGCCTGGAGCGTCTGGATTCCAAACCCGAAGTAAAATCAAAGGAATGAAACTCGTCCTGCCATCCGCGGTTTTCGCCGCCGCTTTGACGCTCGCTTCCACCGCCGACGAGGTGAAATCGACCGTGCGGTTTTCCAACAACGACCGGCTGTCCGGCAGCATGGAGTCGCTCTCGACCGAGCGCTTGGTCTGGAAATCCCCGATCCTGGAAAAGTCCACGCCGTTTTTTCTCAAGGATGTTCTTGATCTCACTCTGGCCGCCGAGCAGCCCGATTCCAAAGCGAGGCATGAGGCGTCTATCACCCTGACCCGCGGCGAGGTGATTCGCGGGCAGCTCGCAGCGGTGAGTGACGAGGTCGTCGAGCTGGACACCTGGTTTGCGGGGCGCATGAAATTCAACCGCCTGAACATCGCCGGGATCAAGATTTCCGAGCGGCCGGATTTCATCTATCGGGGGCCCACCGGCCTCGATGGCTGGAAGCAATCCGGCGACAAGCCCGCGTGGACTTTTCAGAATTCCCGCTTCCGCTCGGTGGCTGCCGGAAGCATCGCGAGAAACGTGGATTTGCCCGACGAGTGCGCGATTGCTTTCGATGCCGCTTGGCGTGGCTCGTTCGCTCTGAAGCTGGTATTCTTCTCGGATGATTTGGCGAGCGACCATCCCGCGAGCGGCTACGAACTGGCGATCCAGTCGCGCTCGGTGTATCTGCGGAGCTGCAAGACGCAGAAGTTTCTCGGTCACACGGCGAGCGCCGTGACGCTTCAGGAAAACGAAAAGGCGCACATCGAGGTGCGTGCCAGTTTGAAATCGGGTAAGATCTGCCTGTTTCTGGACGGTGAAATCATCGATGTCTGGACGGATCCCGACGTGGTCCGCAACGAGGTGGGGCGGGGGATTCATTTCATCACGCAGAACGAGTCGCCGGTGCAAATTTCCGGCATCGAGATCAGCGCGTGGGATGGCGAGGTGGACAAGCTTCCCAATCTCCAGGCCATGGGCGGATTTCGCCAGTTCGGAATCCAGGGTCTGATGGAAGAGGAGGACGAACCGGAGTCCGTGCCCGAGGAAAAGACGAACAAGCGGCGGGTGGAGTTGCGCAACGGTGACAGCATCGACGGCGAGGTCGTGTCCATCAGCGATGGCATGATCACCTTGAAGACTCCGTTCCGCGAGGTGAGGTTGCCGGTCGAGGCGCTCCGCTCGGTCGCCCTGAAACCGGCGGATTTGGAAACCTCCAAGCGCGAGAACGGCGATGTCAGGGCATGGTTTTCCGACGGCTCGTGGATCGTCTTCCGGCTCGAAGGCGTGGGCGAGGGGACTCTGACCGGCTATAACCAGAGTTTCGGAACCGTGGTTTTCAAGATGGCGGCCTTCAATCGTATCGAGTTCAATATCTACGACCCGGAGTTCGAAGACCTCCGGATGGCGAGCGGTTGGTGAATTCCGGGGGGATTGTGAAAATTTTCACAATCAACTTGAGGGGACGCCGCAGCGCGGGCAAGGTCCAGCCAAGTCAGCAACGCACCATGGTCAGCCCTTCTCCCAACACCGTCCACACGGCCTACGATTCGAAAATCGAGGGCAACGTGATCATCACCCGCGTGGATGCCGCCATCAACTGGATGCGGAAGAACTCGCTGTGGCCGATGCCGATGGGCCTCGCCTGCTGCGCGATCGAGTTGATGGCGACGGCGTCGAGCCGCTTCGACATTTCCCGCTTCGGGATGGAAGTGATGCGGTTTTCGCCCCGCCAGGCGGACGTTTTGATCGTTTCCGGGACGGTGACTTACAAGATGGCGTTGGCGGTGAAGCGGGTCTGGGACCAGATGCCGGAGCCGAAATGGTGCATCGCGATGGGGGCCTGCGCCTCTTCCGGCGGGATGTATCGCAGCTACGCGGTGCTGCAGGGCATCGACAAGTTAATCCCGGTGGATGTCTATATTTCCGGCTGCCCGCCGCGGCCCGAGGCGTTGATCGAAGGGCTGATGAAGCTGCAAACGAAGATCGAGGGCGAGCATTCCACGATGGATCAAAAGAAGGCGTTGTTCGACGGGATCGCCTGAGTTTTTCACACCGAATTTACGAAATGTCAGCAGCAGCCGATGTCACCCAGCTCCGCGATGCGTTCGGCGGAAAAGTCGTTGAAACCCTGGAATTCCGCGGTGAACAAACCGTGCGCGTGGAGCTCGGCTCCTTGCACGACGTGCTCGCGAAATGCCGCAACGACCTCGGCTACGAGATGATTCTGGATATTTCCAGCGTCGATTATTTCGGCGAGGACCCGCGCTTCGAGATGGTTTATGAAATCGCCACGCTGGATGATTCCAAGCATCTGCGGATCAAGGCGAAGGTCGCGGAGGACGAGAAAGTGCCGTCGGCGACGGATCTTTGGTTAGGCGCGGACTGGCACGAGCGGGAGGTTTGGGACATGATGGGAATTCCGTTTTCCGGCCACCCGAATTTGAAGCGCATCCTGATGTGGGAGGGCTATCCGTTTTTCCCGCTGCGGAAGGATTTCCCGCTCGCCGGCCGTCCCACGGACATGCCGGATGTGGCGTTCACCGGAGTGGCGCCGCTGGAAGGCGGGCCGTTCGTGACGAGCGCCGGCGGCGAGGACGTCGCCCGCCGCGAGCCGCGGGCGCAGGTGGTCGAGTGATTTCTATCTAACCGTGCGCCGTCATGACTTCGACTGGTACGCCGTTTTCCAATGTCGGGCGGAATCTTCGCCAGATCGGGAGCTCGCCGGTTTCCTGGGCGTGGGTGGCGGTGATTTTAGGAATCCAGGCGCTGGTGATGGCGGTGGGCGGACCGGACCGTCAACCGGCTTGGGGTTGGTTTCAAATGCTGGGCTTGAGTCGCGAGGGCTTTTTCTCAGGCAAGATCTGGCAGGTTTTTAGCTACGGTTTTTTGCACGGCAGTGGGTGGCATGCCGGGGTGAACGCGTTATTTGTGCTGCTGATTGGATCGAGGATCGAGCACGTGGCGGCGCGCGCTGCCATGTCGAAAGCCGTGATTTTCGGCGTCATCGGCGGCGGGATCGGTCATCTGGTTTTAGCGCCGGGCGGAAGCGGTGCTCCTTTGCTGGTTGGTCTATCAGGTGGTTGTCTGGGCTTGCTGCTCCTGCTAACCACGCTGTCCCCGCAGTCGCGGATGATGCCGCTTCCGGTCTCGGGAAGAAGTCTCGGACTCGGAATCCTGTCGGCGGAGTTGATGCTAGCGTTGATCGATCCCGGTTTGGGGCTTCCCGGATTTTCAAAGCTGGGAGAAATTTTCGTTAGGCATGGGTTGGGGGCTTGGTTTCAAATCGGCCACGCCTGTCACTTCGGCGGCGGACTGGCGGGATGGATTTTCGGCCGCTGGTTGCTGCGTCCCCGCATCACACTGGGACGCCTCCGCCGCGACAGAGAGCGGCGAGAGGCGAGGGAGTCGCGGCGGATGTGATTCGGATCAGAGCGGTGCCGGGGCGGTCGCTTCAGGCTTTTCCTTCCGGTTTCCCCGCGAGAACGACCGGTTTTGAGGACTGTTGCTAGGCTGCGCTTGCTCGCGGTTTACTCCCCGCGAGAACGACCGGCTCGGGCGCGGGTTGCTCCGCTGGTCGTCGGGTTGCGCCAAGGGCCGGATCTCCCTCTGCGCGGCGGGTTCCGGCTGTGAGCGGGTGTGGTTGTTATAGCGGTGATCCTGCGGCGCGCGGCGTGCCTCTTGTCTCGGTGCTGGCGCTGTTTCTGTCACCGGCGTGTTGTAGCCCGAGGGAAGGCGGGCGCTGTTTTCTTGGCGGGTGCGCGGGGCTTGATCGTTTTGATATCCCGACTCGCGGTTGCGGTCGTAGGAAGACGTGCCGTAAGGACGACGGTTGCCGCTGTGTGAGCGGGTGTTGTAATCCTGCCTGTCATATCCGCCTTGCGCCGGGCGCTGCTGTTGATAGCTGCCACCGTAGGACGGCTGTTGGCGGACTTGTCGCGCCCATTGATAGTCGGAACTGCGGTAAGCGGACTCGCGGTTGCGGTAGTTGACCACGGTCACGTTGGAGACGCGGCTCGGTGGGCGACAGTAGCCGCTTCCCGGACGCCAGCCGTAAGGATGCGGCACGCCGTAAACGACCGGCGGACGATAGCCGACCGGGTAGTAACCGTAAAGATACGGGTCATAGTAGGCCCGGCGGCGGTAGTCGTAATAACTATAACAAGTCGGGTCGTAGCCCCAGCGCGAGTCGCCCGTGCCGATAAGGACGGAGGTGGAAAACGAGCTGCCGCCGTAGCCGTAGCCCTGGCCGTAGCCGGAACTGTATGACCCGCCGACGGAGGTCGATGAGTAATAAGGATCGTAAGCGCAAGAGGTGAAACCCAAGGCGACCACAGCTCCCACTGCGGCACCGGCCAATCGACGAAGGTTTGTCTTCATGCGCCTACGACAGCACAGCCCGGCGATCTATTCGAACGGATTTCACGGGAATTTTCCGCCTCGGCTTCCCGTGGGTTGACAGGACCGGGGTTTCTCCGGTTTCTTCGCCTGAGCGAGTTTTATGGAACCTTCAAACGCACCGATTCTTGTCACCGGCGGAGCCGGATACATTGGTTCCCACACCGTCCGCCTGCTGGCGGGCCAAGGCCGGAAAATCGTGGTGCTCGACAATCTCGTTTTCGGCCACGACCAAGCCATCATCGATCCGGAAGTGGAACTGGTGGTCGGCGAGGTCGGCGACCAGGAATTGGTGCGCGCGCTTTTCGCCAAGCACCAATTCGGCGCGGTGATTCATTTCGCCGCCTACGCCTACGTCGGCGAATCGGTGACCAATCCGCTGAAGTATTACCAGAACAACACCGCCGAGCCGATCAAGCTGCTGCAAGTGATGCAGGAATCCGGCTGCAAGGTCTTCGTTTTCTCCTCCACCTGCGCCACTTACGGCGTGCCCGACAAGCTACCGATCACCGAGACCAATTCGCAAAAGCCGATCAATCCCTACGGCATGAGCAAGCTGATGGTGGAGCACATCCTCGCCGACTGCGGCACCGCATGGGGCCTGCGCAGCGCCTGCCTGCGATATTTCAACGCCAGCGGCTGCTCGCCCGACGGCAAAATCGGCGAAGATCACAACCCGGAAACCCACCTCATCCCTCGCGTGATGATGGCGGTCACCGGCGAAATCGACCACCTCGAAGTCTTCGGCACCGACTACGACACGCCGGACGGCACCTGCATCCGCGACTACATCCACGTCGAGGACCTGGCCGACGCCCACGCCCGCGCGCTCGACCACTTGGCGGCGGGAGGCGCATCGGTCCGCTGTAACTTGGGCACCGGAGTCGGAGTCTCCGTGAAGGAAATCATTTCCGCCGTCGAGGAAATCACCGGCAAGACCGTCCCGGTCAAATACGGACCGCGCCGCGAGGGGGATCCGCCGTCTCTGGTCGCCGATCCGGCGCTGGCCAAAGAGCTGCTTGGCTGGGTCGCCAGCCGCAAGGATATCCGCGACATGGTCGGCCCCGCCTGGCTCTGGACCTCCGGCCCGCAGGGTGGCAGATACCCGGCGAACCAAAAATAAAGGTATCCGCGATGTATTGACATTTCCACTTGCGACACCCAACAAAGGCAGCCACTTTTCCCCAACCCCAACCCGAATACAAACCCATGCACTCAGCTGATTTGAAAATTCATCCCCGGCGGCGCGGCCAAGCCTTCACTTTAATAGAAATGCTCGTCGTCATCGCCATCATGTCCATTCTGATGACCGCCGGAGCCATCGGCCTCGGCGGCATGGGTGGCAAGGGCGTGACCAGCGGGGTGGCTTCGGCCGAGTCGTTGTTTGACGAGGCGAGATCGATCGCTGTCGGCCAGCAGACCCGGGCACGGGTGATGGTCGCCAAGGATTTGACCAATAATTCCGCCGACAACCTCCGTCGTATCGTAGTCGCTTCCGAATCTCTCAAGGCGGACGGCACGCCCGATACCGATAATTGGATCCTCTCCAGCCGTGGCGTGGTGCTTCCGGATCAAACTTATTTCAGTCAGGAGTATAGCAAGAAGGATCAGAAGGCTGGGAGTGGCACGATCGATTCTTTCAGTCTGCCATCGACGGCCAAAGCCGCATATCAAGGATCCTATTACTATTATGAGTTCAACGCCGAAGGGATCTGCACGACTCCCGGGGCGGGTTTCGTCGTCGGTGCGGGAGCGCGGAAGATCAACGCTAGTGCGACCGACAAGCCCAAGGTCACCTCCGCCGGTAAGCGCGATTTCGGTGGCTTCGTGGTTTGGCGCAATGGCCGGACCTCGGTTTTCCGCAGCCCCACCCAGATCGCCAGCGGCATTCAGTCTCTTAACTCAGGTGCCCAATTTTAATTCATGAAACCCTCTTCCATTTCCCGCCGCCACGGCTTCACTCTTCTCGAAACCGTCATCGCCATCGGCGTGCTCGCCGTGCTTCTCACCGGTTTCATGGTGGTGTTCGCCCCGGCCGCCGACGGCATCCGCAAGTCCATCAATGTCCAGCAGGCCGACCGCATGGCGTCCGCGCTGGAGCAGGAGCTGGTGACGCTGCGCAACAAGGATTTTCCGACCGGATTTAACAAGGCTTTCGATTGGATTCAGAAGTCAAATGTAGCTGTGCCGACGGACGCGTTGCTGGTCTATCAATATCGGGGCAAGATTTCGAGCCTCCGGACGGATGATAATACGCCCACTCCGGAACCGTTGCTTAAAGATAAGCTGCCGGGGCAGGACTACGTGGTGGTCCCGATGGTAAGGCGCAAGAGCGATCCGAAACTTGCCGAAGATTTGGCGGCCGTGGAAGGTGCCGTCTATTTAGTGAAATGCACTCAGTTGATCTTCAGTGGAGGCCAGCTTATCGCAGGCACGGTTGGCGCGATCAAAGATCCGAAGGGCGGAGCCGTGACGGCTTCGGCTGAGGTTTACCCGGAGGCCGTCATCGCGTTCTCGGCTGAATTTCACATGCTGCCCGCCAAAACCGCCTCCTATATTTCCGGGTCCGCATTCACCACGAAGTTCGGCAACGTCAAAAACCCGGTCTTCACCCGCAATCTCGCCGTTCGTCGTTAAAAATCCCACCGAAACCCATTCATGAACACTCAACGAACTTCCTCCACCAAACGCGGCTTCACCCTGATGGAGTTGATGGTGGCCATGGCCATCACCACCATCATCGTGACGGTGCTGGTCTCTATCACCTCGATCGCGCTCGACACCTGGAACCGCAGTCGCTCGGAACTCCGCGCATCCCGCCAGGCGAAGTCGATGATCGATACGATGGCGCGCGATTTCGAAGCGCTGGTGACGCGTCGTGGCAATACAAATGAATGGCTCTCGGTCGTGACTGATAGCCCAGTTGGTAAGCTTGAAAGCACCAACGCTTCCAAGTTGATTTTCTTCACCGCTGCGACCGACCGATACAATGGAGAGCTGGCTGGGAAAGATCAAATAGCTGGTAATTCGGATGACCCTGCAGGTGGCGATGTATCGTGCGTGGCCTATGGACTGGAATACAAGGATCCGATCGGTTCGACGGGTTCGGGGTTTGAGACTTTCGTGCTGAATCGCTTGCTCGTGAATCCTGACGAGACCTTCAACAAGCTACTTGGAAAAACGGATTTAGTCGCCGAGTTGCCGAAGTGCACCGTGAAACTTGATGATCCCGCGAACTTCGTCTGTGAAAACATTTACCAGTTCACGATCACTTTTCATGTGCAGGTAAGCCAAACTTCAACCTCCACTCCTCCGGTAACCACCCTTGTCAACGTGCCGGTGAAGCTCGGGAAAACCAATGCCGGTCAGACGGTCAATTCATTCAAGATCAAAGGTACAGGGATCGAGAGCGGTTATGCGGGTGGCACGGTGACCCTTGATGAATTGAAGGGAGGTCGGATCACCGCGATGGAGGTTTCCGCGACTGTGATTTCGGACTTTGGAGTGGATCAGCTCAAAAGGCGAACGTTCTCTGGAACGCAACAAGCGGAGTTCCTCGCGAAGAACTCCTACCAGTATACCAAGCTGGTCCAGATTCCGAGCATGTGAGGATGGGCGGTGTTCCACCGGATGGAAATCCCGTGGACTGCGTGCAGCCCGCTGCCGCTTTGATGCCCGCAGCCTGCTGCGGCATGGATCGGCAAACTGTGAGCGAACGTAAATCCAACGCCCGCCAGCTGGCTGGCAACACCTGAAAGCGGCAGCGGGCTGCGCGCAGTCCAAGGCCCCCCCCGGCGGCGTTGACCGCTTGGGCCAAAACTCCCATTGCGCTCCGGGATGGATTCTGTTTAGGATCCAAGGGTGATTTCTCGTGAAAGAGTCCTCTTGGATGAAGTCGCGCCGCCGGGGCGGATCGGCTTCGTGGGGGGCTTTGAACCCCGGCGCTGCGGGATCGCCACTTTCACGCATGACCTGTGCGAGGCGGTGGCGGAGGCGGTTCCGGAGGCGCGGTGTTTCGCCGGGGCGGTGAACGACAGGGTGGAAGGCTACACCTATCCGCCGCGGGTGCGCTTTGAAATTCTGGAGAGCGATCTGGATTCCTACCGCCGCGCGGCGGATTTCCTGAACTTCAACAACACCGAGGTGCTCTGCGTGCAGCACGAGTTCGGCATCTATGGCGGGCCGGCGGGCAGCCATGTGCTGGCCTTGCTCAAGGAGGTGCGGATGCCGGTGGTGACGACGCTGCACACGGTGTTGCAGCAGCCCGATCCCGCCCAGCGCAAGGTGATGGAGGATCTGGTGCGCCGTAGCGAGCGGTTGGTGGTGATGGCCCGCAAGGGCGCGGAAATCTTGCAGGAAACCTACGGCGTGCCCGCCGCGAAGGTGGATGTGATTCCGCATGGGATTCCCGACACTCCCTTCGCGGATCCGGATTTGCACAAAGCCCGTTTCGGAGTGGAGGGGTGCAGGGTCTTGCTGACCTTCGGTCTGCTAGGGCCGGGGAAGGGGATCGAGCATGCCATCGGCGCGCTGCCGGAAATCGTCCGGCGACATCCGGATACGGTCTACCTGGTGCTGGGGGCGACTCATCCGCATCTGGTCGCCCGTGAAGGGGAAAGCTACCGGCTGAATCTGGAGCGGCTGGCGGAGAATCTCGGGGTCAGGGAGCACGTCGTTTTCTACAACCGCTTCGTGTCGGCCGAAGAGCTCGCCGAGTTCATCGGAGCGACGGATATCTATCTGACGCCGTATCTCAACGAGGCGCAGATCACCTCCGGCACGCTGGCACACGTGTTCGGGGCCGGAAACGCGGTCGTCTCCACGCCGTATTGGCACGCGCGGGAATTGCTGGCGGACGGGCGGGGGATTCTGGTGCCGTTCCGCGATCCGCAGGCCATCGCCGTGGGCGTGTGCGCGTATCTGGACGATCCGGCACTGCTGGCGCGCACCCGTCAAGAGGCCTATCAACTCGGTCGGGAGACGATCTGGCCGGCGGTGGCGCGGCGTTATCTGGAGTCCTTCCGGCAGGCGCGCACGGATCACAAGCTCGCGCCGCGCACCACGGTCGGCGGCTGGAAGCTCGGCCGCCGTTCGTATGATTTGCCGCCGCTGCGGCTCGACCACATCATGCGAATGAGTGATGGCACCGGAATTTTCCAGCACGCCACCTTCACCGTCCCTAACTTCCACGAGGGCTACTGCACCGATGACAACGCGCGGGCGTTCATCCTTTGTAATCTGTTGGACGAGCCCGCTTGTCTCGATCATCTGGCGACAAGCTACCTCGCCTTTCTCGCGGCGGCGCTGGACCATGAGACCGGACGCTTCCGGAATTTCATGAGCCACGGGCGGCAGTGGCTCGCAGGCCCGGGCAGCCAGGACAGCCACGGCCGTGCGTTGTGGGCGCTGGGTGTCGGTGCGGGACGCTCGCACAACGAGGGCCACCGGCGCCTGTGCGCGCAACTGTTTGATCGCGGCCTGGCGGTGGTGGAATCATTCACCGCGCCGCGGGCGTGGGCGTTCTCGCTGTTGGGCATTCATGATTTTTTGCGGAGCGACGCGGACGATACCAAGGCGAATGCGGCAGGCGAGGTGTTGACCGAAAAGCTGGTGACGCTGTGGCAAAACTGCGCCACCGAGGTCTGGCCGTGGTTCGAGACCTGCGTGACATACGATAATGCGCGGCTTTCCCAAGCACTGATTCTCAGCGGCAGGGCGGATGCGTTGGGAATCGGCCTTAAGTCGCTGCGTTGGCTCATCTCGATGCAAACCACACAGGCCGGTCATTTCCGCCCGATCGGCAGTAACGGATTTCATGAGAAAGACGGCGCCCGCGCCGACTTCGACCAGCAACCGGTGGAATCCAACGCCATGGTGTCCGCGTGCCTGGAAGCGTTCCGCGTCACACAGGATCCGTTTTGGTCGGTCGAGGCGAAGCGCGCCTTCGAGTGGTTCCTGGGCCGCAATGACCTGGGACTGCCGCTTTACGACTACACCACCGGCGGCTGCGGCGACGGGCTGCATCATGACCGGGTCAATGCGAACCAAGGCGCGGAGTCGTCTCTCGCCTTTCATCTATCACTTGCTGAAATGAAGCACGTCGAACCGATTCCCTCACCCCCCACCAGATCCACCCTATGAACTCCATCCATTTGTGCCGCCACGACATCATGATGCTCCCGGAAAGCACGCGGGTGCTGATCCGTCCGTTTATCCCGTCGAGTGAGGAACGCGTCACCGCGATCATCGGCCGCGCGTTGGCCCTGACGGAGGATGAGGTGGTGCGGAAATTGCAAGACGTCCATCACGAGTTCGACTCGCGGCATTATGATATCGAAGCCTTGCTGTGGAAGCATTATCTGAAAGTGCAGTCCCAAATCTTCACGCAGCGCGAGCTTTCCCGCGCACGCAAACTTTTGATAGGTGCGTATTTCTCTGGCGAATACTCGCTGGAGTCCGCCGCCTTGTTCAACCCTTCCATCGTGCCTCATCCGGATCAAAGCGATCTGCCGGAAGGGGCGCTGCGTTTTGTCATGAGCCTGCGGGCGACGGGCGAGGGGCATATCTCTTCCATCGAGTTCCGCTCCGGAGTGATTTCGCCAGACGGCCATATCAGCCTCGATCCGATCTCCCGCTTCGTGACGCTGCCCGAAATCGTCCCCAATCCCAGCTATCGGAAAAAGAGTTTCATCCACAAGTTTCACGAAATGGGATTCTATAACGATTATGCCAACGCGGTCATGGAGCCGCTGGCGAACGAGTTCACCCGCAGCGATTTGAACAAGAGCGTGGGCACTGTCCGCCATGAGAACCAGCCGGGCACGGTCGATCTCCAGCGCACGCTGGAATGCATCCAGTGGCTGGCCGATTCGAATTATGAAATGCGCTTCTGTTCCAAGCTCGGCATGAGCGAGCGGATCATTTTTCCGGTTTCCTCCAACGAGAGCAATGGCATCGAAGACGCGCGCTTCGTCCGCTTCACCGAAGACGACGGCTCTATCATGTATTACGCCACCTATACCGCGTATAACGGCCGCACGATTCTTCCGCAGTTCATCGAGACGCAGGATTTCCTGCACTTCCGCGTGCTAACGCTTAACGGCGGCGCGGTGCAGAACAAGGGCATGGCGCTCTTCCCGAGACGCATCGATGGTCGCTACGCGATGCTGTCGCGGCAGGATGACGAGAATCTCTTCATCATGTTTTCCGACAATCCCCACTTTTGGAATGACGCGCAAATCCTGATGCGTCCCGCCGAAGCCTGGGAATCGGTGAAAGTCGGCAACTGTGGCTCGCCCATCGAAACCGAGGCCGGTTGGCTGGTCATCACCCACGGCGTCGGACCGATGCGCAAGTATTGCATCGGCGCGGCCCTGCTCGACCTCCACGATCCCACGAAGCTGATAGGGCGGCTTCGCGAACCTCTTCTCTCGGCGGAGGGCAACGAGCGCGAAGGCTACGTGCCCAACGTGGTCTATAGCTGCGGCTCGCTGCTGCACGACGGGAAAATCATCCTGCCATACGCCATGAGCGACATCGCCACGGCCATCGTGAGCGTTTCCCTGAATGAAATCCTCGCGGCCTTGACGGCGGGGAAATAGGATTCTATCCGATCCGCGGACAGCCGCCCTGGATGCCTTGTTTCGAGAGCGTCCACTGCCAGAGCTGCAGGTCGCGCGCGCGGAAGGCTCCGGCGCAGGAGAGCAGGTAATAGCGCCACCGCCGGTGGAAGCGCTCGCCCAGCGCATCCGCGAAGCGCGACCAGGCGGCCTCGAAATTCGCGTGCCACGCCATGAGGGTTTTGTCGTAGTCCGCCCCGAAGTTGTGAAGATCCTCGGTGACCAGCAGCCCGTCCATGGCGTCGCTGATGTGACTGATGGCGGGGATCTCGCCATTGGGGAAAATATACTTTTCGATCCATGGGTCGGTGATGCCGCCACGTTCGTTCTTGCCGATCGTCTGAAGGAGAAAAACGCCGTCATCCGCCAGACAGCTCCGGACCACCCGCATGAAGGTCCGGTAATTCTTCTTCCCGACATGTTCGAACATGCCGATGCTGGCGATCGCGTCGAATTTTCCGTCGATCTCGCGGTAGTCCTGCAAGCGGAACTCAAGCCGCGGATCGGGGTGGCGTTGCCGGGCGAACGCGGCTTGCTCTTTTGAAACGGTGACGCCGACGCATTCCACGCCGTGGTTTTCGGCCGCGTAAGCCATGAATCCGCCCCAGCCGCAGCCGATGTCGAGCACCCGCATGCCGGGCTGGAGACGCAGCTTCTGGCAGATCAACTCCAGCTTGGCCTCCTGCGCCTGGTCCAGCGTGTCCGCGCTTTTCCAGTAGCCGCAGGTGTAAGCCATGCTCGGGCCGAGCATGGATTGATAGAAATCATTGCCAAGATCGTAGTGTCGCTCGCCGACCTGCCAGGCGCGCTTGGGGTTCTGGCGGTTGAAGACGCGCTCGCGCAGCACGGGAAGAAGCAGGCTCAGCGGTTTCACCTCCCGATCCAGCTTCGCCCGCAGGATGTGGGCGAAGAAATCGTCGAGCTGGTCCGCATCCCAGTCGCCGTCCATGTAGGATTCACCCAAGCCGAGGCTGCCGCGCGAGACGACCCGCTCCAGCACGTCCGGCGCATGAAGTTGGATGTCCCAGGGGCGGGACCCATTGAGTTGGATGTCGGCCCTGGCTAACAATTTGCCGACCTTTCCGCGGAGGGATGACATACCCGCGGTGGAGGCTAAATCGGGCAGCAATGTGATGGTATGGCTCATGGCTCTCCACCCCAGGCAGGGTGGATGGGGGGAAATCACTAGCCGTGGACAATCGCATGGATGGTCGCCTTTTTCAAGAACTCATTGGAATATCACCGGGGCTTCCATCCGGGCCCGAGGCGCCGGACTATTCCAGCGGGTGTTCCTTGAGCAGTTCTTCGGCGATGTAGAAGCCCTGGCGCGACTTGGTGGCCTCGCGGACGCGGGTGACTTCGGCCGCTTGGACGGCGGTGGCCTTGTTGCCGAAATTGTTGCGCACATAAGTGAGCACTGCGGCGACCTCGTCATCCTTGAGCATGCCGCCGAAGGGGGTCATCGGGACCAAGCCGTTGTATTTTTTCCCGTTCAGCTCGAAGGGACCCATCAGGCCATGGAGCGTGAGCTTGATGAGCCGCTCCGGATCGCCGCCGATCCAGTTGCTGTTAGCCAGCGGCGGGAAGGCCGGGTCGAGGCCCTTGCCGTCCGGCATGTGGCAGGTGGCGCAGTGGGCGTCGCGGAAATAGATTTCATGACCGGCGACGAATTGTTCCTTCGCGGGACCGGTCAGGTGGGCGGGGACGGGTGGCAGGGGATGTTTGTCCTCGGCGATTTCCTGAATGCCTTCGAGGCGGGTCTTGGCGGTGGTGGCGGCGTTTTGATTCCAGACGTCGAGGGGTTGGCTGGAGGCGAGAGACACGACTTTCTTGCCGGCCGCGTTGTCCAGCCATGACCCGGCGATGATCGCTTCGAGGCGCACGCGGCCGTGGGGGTCTGCGGCGGCTTTGTCGAGCAGCGCGGCGTGTTCGGCGACGGCGTGGGTGTTGTAGCGGAGGACCCGCACGGCGGCGGCGCGGACGCGGAAATCCTTGGCTTCGAGAAGCTGGCGGAGCAGCGGCTCATCGACCTTGTTGAGACCCCAGGTGGTCCAGAGCGCTTCGAGTTGGTGGTGCTCGAGCCGCGGGTCTTTGGGGTCGAGCTTGGCGACCCAGCTCTTGAGCGCGGGCAGGACTTCCGCGGCCGGGTGGGCGCGGAGTTCCCGGCGGCTGCGGTAGCGCGTGCGGTATTCGGGCAGCTTGAGGTTTTCTAATAAATTAGTGACCGGTGCCTTCTCGACCTGCGCCGGCGTAACGAGCGGGCGCGACGGATAGGTAATCCGATAGACCCGGCCGTGGACATGGTCGCGCAGGGGGTCGCGCGCGTTGTGCTGCATGTGGCCGATGAGGGTGTTGTGCCAGTCGATGACATAGAGCGAGCCGTCCGGCGCGAACTCGATGTCCACGGGGCGGAAGTTGCCGTCGGCGGACTTCAGCAGGTCCTGGCGGAATTCGGTTTTATAACCGGTGCCGTCATCGACGATGGAATGCTGCTTGATGCCGAGGAATCCGATGTTGTTGCAGAGCAGCATGTCGCCCTGGACCTCATCGGGGAAATGGCGTGAGGAGACGAACTCGAGGCCGGAGGTGGGACGCACGGCGTTGCCCTTGGGCGCTAGGTCGGGGGAGGAGGGCGCCGCTTTGCCGTAGGTCGGCTTGACGGAGCCGGGGAGCATCCAGTTGATGTCGGGGCCGGAGGTGTGGAGGAAAAAGTCCTGGCCCCAGTCGTCGAAGGCGATGCCCCAGGGATTCGGGATGTTGAGTTGGGCGGTGCGCTCGAGCTGGCCGCGCTGCGGGCTGTAGCGGAAGAAGCCGCCGTTCATGCCGCGGACCGGGCCGTAGGCGGATTCCACGTTCGAGTGGAGGAACACACCTTCGCCCATCAGAAACGCGCCGGACGGATCAGCGCAGAAGGCGCTGATGGCGTGGTGGGTGTCATGGGTGTCGAAGCCGCTTAACACGATTTCACGGGAGTCGGCGCGGTCGTCGCCATCGATGTCGCGGAGCAGGACGAGGTTGGGCGCCTGGGAGACATAGACGCCTTCCGGAGCGAATTCGAAACCGATCGGTAGGTGGAGCTTGTCGGCGAAGACGGTTTCCCTGTCGGCGCGGCCGTCGTTGTTGGTGTCCTCGTAAATGAGGATCTTGTCGTTAGGGAGTGGGTCGCCGGGGCGGTAGGCCGGGTAGGTGGGCATGGTGGCGACCCACAGGCGGCCGCGGTCGTCGAAGGAAAGCTGCATCGGGTTGGCGAGGTTGGGGAATTCCTTTTCCGAGGCAAACAGTTTCACCTTGTAGCCTTCCGGGACGGTCAGGGATTTTTCCGCCTCATCGCCGTAGAGGTAGGTCTCGCCGCCGTTTTTCTTGCTGGGAGCGTAGTTGCTGGCGACGGGTGGCAAGGGATGGGTTTTTGAATCGTCGACGCTGAGGTTGGTGGTTTTGCCGGAGGCAACGGCGTGGATGAGCTTGTCGCGCAGGACCATCATCTCGCGGGTCTTCTGGACCTCGTCCGGGTAGTTCTGGGGGCCGAAGGGATTGTAGCGCCCGCCGTGGCTGTGGACGCCGTTGGTGATGTGATAGTCATGCTGCCAGAACCAGTTTTTCTGTTTGACCGCGGCGAGGACCTTGGCCGGATCGGCTTTAGAGAGAGGCTCTTGTTTGCCGTAAACGCCGGTGGCGAGCAGTCCGGCGAGCTGCTGATAGCAGGCTTCGTTAGGAATGAACCCGCTGGTGGTGAACGGGCCGTCGGCCTTGGTGAAGAGTTCCCGGGTCGGATTGAAGAGGTCGATGAATGTCAGCGAGTGCTTCTTGGCCACGCGCTCCATCGCGGCGGTGTAGAGCTTGAGGTTGGCGTTTTCCTTGGAGCCATCGGGCAGATCGCGGCTTTTTGAGAGGTCTTCGTAGGCGATGGGGGAGACGAGCACCAGGCGCGGTGCGGCGGTGCCGTTGTAGGCTTTGCTCAAGGTGTGGACGACGAAGGCGTCGAGCTCCGCCTCATAGTTCGCCACGCCCGCCGGTCCGTCGAAGGATTCGTTATAACCGAAAAAGGCGACGATGGTGTCGGCCTTGAGGTGGGTGAGCCATTGGTCGGGTGTTGAGAAAAACCCATTGCCGCTGTGGGGGGAGTTTTGCGGTCGGAACTTTTCCGCGCCGGGGAAGGACCACTGTGATTTGCGGGCCGGGTGGGGACGGAAGCCCGGCGTGTCGCCGGGACGTCCCATGTTGCGGATCACGAGCTGTTTGTCAGGATAGTGGAGATGGAACTCCGTCTCCAGCCGGCTGTAATAGACATCGCGTTCCGCAAGTCCGTTGCCGATGAACACGAGGTTTTCCCCCGTGGCCGGCTGGGCGACGGCCTGGGGGCGGGCTATTGTGGCGGCTGCTGGCTCGGCGTGCGGGGCGTGGCGCTCGGGGTCAGAGTTTTTTTTTGAGGTGTCCTCGGTTTCAGTCTTTGGCTGCTTGCCGGGAAGTCCGGTGGCGGGGCTCTTGCCGAGTCCGTAGTCGGCGGGCTTGAGATTGAGGTTCTTGTAGTAGTCCTTTGCTCCGATGGCACTGTAGTCGGTTGGCTTGAATGGATCGATGTAGTCCACATCCGCTTTCTCCGGGACTTTCAAACCGGTGAGATGGAGCGAGGCATTGACCATCAGGCGGCGGAGGTTTTCATCGGCGAAGTCGGTGCTGGAGCCGAGCGTCGTGCAAAAGGCCTTGCCCTTGGTTGTGCCGTTAGGGGTGGTGTATTCGCGGAGCCACGCAAGCGGCATCATCGGGTTGTTTTTCGGGCCTTCCAGGTTCTTCGATGCCGGGTCGAGTGTCTCGGTGACCGCGCCGCGGAGCAGGATGGTCGCGGCTTTCTGGTCGAGGTTCTTAATGCCGTAAACGTCGGTGGTGGCGAAAATCTCGCCGACGCCCTTGAGGATCTCGTGTTTGGCATTGGCGGATTCGATCACGCCGCGCGTGCCTTCCACTTTGTGCTCGCCGTGGTGGTTGACCCATTTTTCGCCGAGAATGTTGATGCCGAAATCCGCCCACTTGAAATCGCCGGTTTTGGCCGGCCCGTTGAAGGCGTGGGTGGCGGTGCGGAAGCCGATGACGGGCTTGCCGGCATTCAGATAGGTGGCGAAGCGGGCGATCTGCTCATCCGGCAACTGGCGGAAACGGGTGCCGATGATCATCAGGTCGGCGGAGTCGAGCGTCTCGGTGCCGGGAATGTTTTTCTGGAAATTCGGATCGACGTAGCCGCCGTCCGGGTTGATGGGGAAGAGCACGACGCAGTCGAAGCCGTATTTCTGGCTGAGGATCTTGGCGAGCATCGGGCAGGATTCCTCGCTGCGGTATTCCTCGTCGCCGGCAACGAGGACGATTTTCTTGCCGTTGGAGGTTCCTGCCTTGGCGGGAAGGCTCAGCCACTCGGCGGCGCTGCCGGACGCGCTGCCGAGGATAAGGGCGGCGAGTGACGCGATAAGAGGTTTGGAATGGGCGGTTTTGATCATAAGACTGCACCGGATACGCGGACCACGGCTGAGTCTTTCGCCGGTTTCACGTGAAAAATCTGGATCACGGTGAAAGCCGCTCGATTTCCCACGCGCCGTCATCGCGGCGGTAAAGGATGCGGTCGTGCAGGCGGGCGGGGCCGCCCTGCCAGAACTCGATCATTTGCGGCACCACTCGGTAGCCGCCCCAAAACGAGGGCAGCGGGATCTCGCCGTGGCTGAATTTTTCCTTAAGTTCCGCCAGTTTCTGCATCAGGAATTTCCGCGAGGTGATGACTTCGCTCTGGTTGGAAACCCACGCGCCGATCTGCGATTCGCGCGGGCGGGAGGCGAAATATTTCAGCGACTCGGCGGTGCTGATTTTCTCCACCGTGCCCTGGATGATCACCTGCCGCTCCAGCGTGATCCACGGGAAAAGCAGGCTCACGCGCGGGTTTTGCGCCATTTGTTGCGCCTTGCGGCTGCCGTAGTTGGTGAAGAACACGAAGCCGTCCTGGTCGTAATATTTAAGCAGCACGGTGCGCTGATAGGGCATGCCGGTCTCGTCTACGGTGGCGAGCGTCATCGCGTTCGGCTCGTGCAGGCCGAGCTCGGTGGCCTGAGCGAACCACTCGGAGAACTGCGCCACCGGGTCGGCGTGCATCTCCTCACGCTTCAAGCCACGGTCGGAATATTCTTTGCGGAAATCGGCGAGATCCATGGCGGAGTCGTAACCGCGCGGCCCGCTCCGTGCAAGGATGAGAAGTCGAAACCGAAGCAGCGCCGCGCGTTCAAGCAGGTGATCTCCGCAAGCGTCTCCGGCACCATTTCGAGCGCGGCGGCGAGGGCGTGGCCGATGGCGGGTAAATTCGCCGGGTGGTTGCGGTTTTCCGGCAGGGGATGGGTGATGATTTCCGCTGGCAGGAGCATGTCGGGCGCGTCGGTTTCCAGCAGGATGCGGTCGGGCGGGAGTTGGCGGAAGACGTCGAGCACGGCGGATTTCCGCGGATGGAGGAAGTGGCCGGAAAAGGAGAAGAACGCGCCGAGCGGGATCAGGCGACGGGCGGTCTCGATGGAGCCGCCGAACGAGTGCATGAGGAATCTCGATGGCGGCGGTGCTTCTGAAAAAGCGTCGAACAGCGCGCCCCAGGCCTTGAGGCAATGGATGGTGAGCGGGCGATCCAGCTCGCGGGCGAGGCGGAGATGGTCGATGAACACCGGGCGCTGGATTTCAAGCGGCGGATTGGAAATCCACGAGTCCAGCCCGCATTCGCCGATGGAGGCTTGCGGGTGTTTTTCCAACAACGAGGCGAGTCGGTCCTGCCAACCGGAGCCAGCGGTGTGGGCGTGCCACGGATGGATGCCGAAGGCGGGCAACACGAAACCGGGTTCGGCATCCGCGAGGTTTTCCACTGCCTGCCAGTCCGCCTCGTAGGTGGCGTTGACCACGCAGCGGGCGACGCCGGAGGATTTCATCGCGGCGATGACCGGCACGGGATCTCCGAGGCGCGGGTCCTGGAGATGGTTGTGGGAGTCGGTCCAGCGGAACATGAAGCGTGTTCTAACGAATGCCGCGCGGCCCGACTTTCTTCGGGCTGTCGAAGGTGACGTCGGTGATAGAAACGCGGCGTCCGTCGTTCGCGGGGTCGCAGGTGGCGACTTGCATCTTGCGCAGCGTCCAGACGTTGTCGGCGACTTTCATGATGTCTTCGACTTGGAATTCCTTCACCAGTCCACCGTTTTTGTCGTGGCCCCGGATGCGCATGAACGCGCCGAACTTGGTGTGAATCCATACGTAAACGACTTCGTAGCGGCCGGACGAGCCCTTGGGTTTGTCGATCCGGAGTTTATAACAGGACTGCCCGCCGACGTCTTCGGTGGCTTCGAGTTTGGGATCGGGCCAGTAGAAGAAGCGCAGCGCGAGGTCCTCGTAGGTGAGGTCGGTGCCGGCGATGGGCTGGACGATCTTCTCGGCGGGGAAGGCGGTGGTCTTGCCGTTGGTGATTTCAAACAGGTTGAAGGCTTCGTCGCCGATGCGCATGTGGAAGATCCGCCACGGGCCCTTGTTTTCGGAGAACTGGAACTGGATGTCCTTGCCCTTGAGGAAGAGCGTGATGGGGTTGTTGATGTTGCCTTGGCGGAGGTTGCCGCTGAGGCCTTCGTCGAGCTGAGTGAGCGTGGCGGAGATGCGGGCGCCTTCAAGAATCTGCTTGGCGCTGGGCTGCTCGGCTTGCGCGCTTGAGATCAGGGCGATGGCCAAGGTGATTGATTTAAAATTCATGGGCGGAGGATGGAGGAATCGCCGAGTTCGACAAGCTTTGCGGTGGATTCCTTCAAAAAAGCGCCGCGGCGGACGGTTAATTTTTAAAATCGGATTTTTTGGGGCTTGATGATCCGGGGTCGGGTGAATTGGATGGCGGCAACGCGTGAGTCGTTGCCATCCCCTATGAGTCTTCGCAAGCAGCTATCAGACATCCTCCCGACCCTACTTCCGGGAAACCCCGCCGATTCGATCAAGGGCACCGAGTTGATCCGGCTGACACGCTTGCAACTCACCGGCAACTACTCCGACGCCTCGCTGCGCTATCATTTCTCGATCATGTCATGCGATCCGGCCTCGCCGATCGCGAAGGTGGAAAAGGGCCAGGGCTACTATCGCCGGAGCGCGCCGCTGCCGGCGCTTTCCGGGGCGCAGGAGTTGTTGGCGCTGACTCAGGGAAGACTCGACGACCTAACGACCGCGGACCAAGACATGGTGGACGGCGCGATGATGCGGATCCGCAAGTTCCGCGCGGTGGTGACGCGCTATTTTGAAATCAACGGCCGCTTTCCTTTCGCGTTCCGGCAGGCCTTCGGCAAGGAATCGCCGATCAGCAACCTGTGGAAATTTCCCGAGCTGGTGCTCGTCGATTGGGAAACCGGCGGCACGGCGGACGAGGAGATGACGCTGGATGAAACGATGCTTTCCTTCAAGCAGCGGCTGGGGATTCCACCGTTCCGGCTGCACGCGGCGCGCCTGCGCATCCAGCCTTCGCTGCAAACCTACCGCGAGGATTTCTTCCAAACACTGGCGGTCTCGATGTGGGCGCAGGGCGGCGAGCTGGTTTACGCGGCCCCGATCGAGGACGAGGCGCTGGCCGATAGTCTGCGCCGTTTGAGCGCGGCTTTCGGAGTGGGCGTGACGTCGTTCGGCTTGACGGCGGAGGATCTCGACGAGCTCCCGCGGCCGGCGAACATTCTCAACGCCCACCCCCGCGAAACCGAGGCGATCATGGCGAAACTCGACATCAACCGGATCGCTGCGCCCAAGTCCCGGCCGCATCTCGACTGGGCGGCGCTCAGCTCGATGCGCAACGAGTCCGAGGAAGCCGAGAAGCTCGTGCTGTGGCTCACCCGCTGCATCGACGGCCGGCGCGCGGAGGCTTTCAAAGACGACTGATCCCGCTCAACGGAAGAGCGCCCGGATGATGCCGCGCAGGATGCTGAAAATCACGAACAGCGCCCCGAGGACCAGCCCGACGGTGAGCAGCAGCACGACCGCCACCGCGCCTAGCAGCACCCACAGCGGCCACCAGCGGCTGTCGAGTTTGAGGGCGCGGCCCTGCCAGTTCATCTGCCAAGGTTGACGGCGCGGCGCGCCCTCCAGGGTTTCAAATTTCGGGGGCGGCGCGGCTCCATCGATCTCGACGACTTCGACTTCGATGGATTGGGGAGGGGGGGGTCATGGCGGGAATGGCGACGACTTGAAATTTCACCGCAAAGCGGCGGGAAGCAACGCGAATGGTGCGGATTGGAAAAAATCTCCGGATTTCGAAGGTCGCTGACTTTTCATTGTTCGTTCTGGTCGTGAATGCATTGCGAGATGTAAGTTTCGGCCATGGACGCCTTGATTCACCATCTTGAAGAAAAACAGGAACTCAGTTTGCGGGAGGTGGAGGTGGCCACCGCGCTCTTGCTCGATCCCGCCGTGCCGGACGCGAAAAAGGCGCGGCTGCTAGAGGCTCTGGCGCTCAAAGGCGAGACCCCGGACGAGATCGCCGGCTTCGTCGAGGCCTTCCTCGAACACGCCGTCGATCCGCATCTCAGCTTGATCGAGCTCGAGGGCCCCACCCTGGACGTCTGCGGCACCGGCGGCGACCAGCTCGATTTGTTCAACGTCTCCACCACTGCGATGTTCGTCGCCGCCGCGGCCGGAGCGGTGGTCGTGAAGCACGGCAACCGCGGGATCACCTCGAAGAGCGGCGGCGCGGACGTGCTCGAAGCGCTGGGCGTGCGCATTGATTTGCCGGCCGACGAGTTCCGGACCTGCGTCGAGAAGGCCGGGCTCGGCTTCATGTTCGCGCCGCTCTATCATCCTGCGTTCAAGTCGGTCGCAGCAGTGCGGAAATCGCTCGCGGCCAAGGGCGTGAAGACGATTTTCAACCTGATAGGGCCGCTGCTCAACCCCGCCCGCCCGCAATGCCAGCTCGTCGGGGTTTTCAACCGCGACCTCTGCCCGGCGTTTTCGGAAATCCTCCAGCGCCTCGGCCGCGAGAGCGCGTGGGTCGTCCACGGCACCACCGGCGACGGCCGCTCGGTGGATGAAGTCAGCCTGATGGGCTCGACGCGGATTTGTAAGTCCGGGCTATTCCAAGATCAGGAAGACGGGGAAGTTAGGCCGCGCGATTTCGGGCTGAAGCACTGCGAGGTGGAAGATCTCCAAGGCGGCGATGCCCAAGTGAACGCCGCGATCCTCGAAGCCATCCTCGCCGGCCGCGAAACTGGGCCGAAGCGCGACATGGTGCTCATGAACGCCGGGGCCGCGCTGGCTTGCGCCGGACTCGCCGACAACATGGGCGACGGCATCGGGATCGCCCGCGAAATGATCTCAAGCGGTGCCGCGCAGGAACGTCTCCGGCTGCTGCAAAAGGCCTCGCAAGTCTGATACCCGTCACCCATGAACATCGTTTTCCGCCTGAATTACCACACCGTTCCCGGTCAGTCGCTTTGGTTGAAATACTCGGCCGTGCTGGATGAAAAGGGCGTCCGTTTCGACCAAGTCGTGCCGCTGCACTGGATTAACGACCAGCAATGGGAAGTGCGCGTGGAAGTCCACGGGGCGGGCCGTTTCCTGTTGGAATACGACTATCAGCTCCGCCGGTCCTCCAACGGCGTGAAGCTCGACGAGTGGCACGGCCCGCGGACCGCCGAGGTGGACCTCGCCGCGCATGACGCCCTGCTGCTGTTGGATTCATGGTGCTCGGCCGGCACGGTGGACTACGCGTTCGAGACCAACGCGGTTCTCGCGGTGCAGCCCGCCCGCAGGCCGTTTGCAGAACTCGAAACCCCGGAGAACGCCAACCATTCGTTCCAGCTGCGGATGGCGGCAGTGCCGGCCGGACAGGTGCCTTGCCTGATTGGAAGTGTCGATGAGATCGGCGGCTGGGGCTGGCACTCCGCGATCCCGCTGGTGGAAACGGCACCCAACGTCTGGCGGAAAAATCTCTATCTGCCCGTGGACTGGCACATCGAATACAAATACGGCCTGTTCGATCCCGCCCTGCAATGCGTCGTGAGCCTGGAGCTCGGCGAAAACCGGATCCTGCCATCCCGCCTCATCGGCACCCCCCAATGGACGAAGGTGAGCGATGAATGCTACCGCCGCGACCTCGACGGACTCTTCCGCGGCGCGGGCGTGGCGGTGCCGGTGTTCTCGCTGCGCGGCGCGAAAAGCCTCGGCGTCGGCGAGTTCGCGGACCTCAAACCGCTGGCAGATTGGGCGAAGGGCGTGGGTCTCAAGTTGATCCAAATCCTGCCGATCAACGACACCACCTCGTCGCACGACTGGAGGGATTCCTACCCGTATTCGGCGATCAGTGTGTTCGCGCTGCACCCACTCTATCTGCGGATCGACGATTTGAAATACGCGATGCCTGCCGCCTTCAAGAAGGAACTCGGCGCGGCGCGGGACCAGCTTAACCCGCTCGCACAGGTCGATTACGAGGCTGTGATGCAGGTGAAAACCCAGCTCACCCGCCAGATCTTCGCCAAGCACCGCGCGGCGATCCTAGCCGGTGCTGCCTTCAAGGAGTTTTTGAAAACCAACGGCGAGTGGGCGATTCCCTACGCCGTCTTCTGCGTGATGCGCGACCACTACGGCAGCGCCGATTTCAGCCGCTGGGAAGAGTGGGCGGTATTCGACCGGGAGCGGGTGCGCGCGTTGATCGACCCAGCCCGACCGGAGTGGCCGGAGATCGCCTATCATCTCTGGCTGCAATACGAACTCGACCAGCAGCTCACCGATGCGGTGCGCCATTTGCACGATCACGGACTCGCGCTCAAGGGCGATCTGCCGATCGGCATCGACCGCCATTCGGTGGACGCGTGGTCCGCTCCGCACTTGTTCAAGATGGACGCGCAGGCCGGCGCGCCGCCGGATGCCTTCGCCGTGAAAGGCCAGAACTGGGGCTTCCCGACTTATAACTGGGAGGTCATGCAAAGGGATGACTACGCCTGGTGGCGCTCCCGCTTCGCACGGCTCGGCCGCTATTTCGACGCCTATCGCATCGACCACATCCTCGGCTTCTTCCGGATCTGGCAGGTGCCGTTTGACCACGTCGAGGGCATCATGGGCCACTTCGATCCGGCCGTGCCGATCCACATCGACGAGATCCGCGAGCGGGGGATCGACTTCGACTACAGCCGCTTTTGCCGCCCTTACATCCGCGAGCATTTCCTGTGGGAGCGCTTCGGCGACGGCGCGGAGTATGTGAAAAGCCGCTACCTCAACGATTGCGGCGACGGCTTTTTTCAACTGCGCGAGCAGGTCTCCACCCAGCGGCGGATCGTCGATTACTTCGCGGACGACCCGTCCGACGACTGGATCCAGGGCGGCTTGCTGGACTGCGCGAGCGACGTGCTGTTCTTCGAGGTCCCCGACTCGAACGGCACGCTGTTTCACCCGCGCTGCTCGATGCAGACGACTTTTTCCTATCGGGAGCTGGATGCCGACGACCGCTCGCGCGTCGAAGATCTCTACAACGACTATTTCTATCAGCGGCAGGAGGATTTCTGGCAGGCCCGCGGCTACGAGAAACTGCCCGCGATGCGGAGGGCCAGCCCGATGCTGCTTTGCGGCGAGGACCTCGGCATGGTTCCCGCCTGCGTGCCGGCAGTGCTCAAGGACCTCGGCATCCTCTCGTTGGAAATCCAGCGCATGCCGAAGACCCACGAGACCGAGTTTTTCAACCCGCAGGACTCGCCCTACATGAGCGTTGTTAGCCCATCCACCCACGACATGTCGACGCTGCGCGCATGGTGGCGGGAGGATTTCCAAGTGACTTCGAGATTCGCCTGGCAGTCGTTCGGCATCGCCTTCCCGGATTCCGAGCTCTCGGGAGAACTCGCCAGCCGGATCCTCTGGCAGCACCTGCAATCCCCGGCGATGTGGGCGGTCTTCCCGCTGCAGGACCTGCTCGCCATCGACGAATCGATCCGCCATCCGGACCCCGACGCCGAGCGGATCAACGTCCCGGCGATCATGCCGTTCTACTGGCGCTACCGGATGCACCTCGGACTCGACGAGCTCGCCACCGCCAAGGACCTCAACCGCAACCTCCGCCGCCTGATCCACGCCGCCGGCCGCTGAGGCGGGATTTCCAACAGGACGCCACGCCCCCAAGTGGCTGCGGCGTCTCGCCGCAGACCGTCCAAGGAGCGTCTCGCTCCGAGTCTTCCCCGGTGTGGGACTGCTCCGACATGTCGGAGCTTCTCACGGGCCGACATGTCGGCCAGTGAGAAAGCGGGGTCGTGCCCCCGCACTTCAGCACACCCGCTTCTCTTCCCATCGATGTTGGGCGTTCGAGGTTCGCTATTCCCCTCCGCCTATTCCCCTCCGCCTATGCCACTTCGATGATCTCATCCAGTTGCACGATCAGTTCCCGGCTTCGTAAATCCAACACGTCCCAGAGGATTTCCGCGTCGATTCCATCGTAGCCGTGGATCAACCAATTCCTCATACTGATGATCTGCCTCCATGGCACTTCCGGCCAGGCCTCTCTCAGCTCCTCAGGTAATCGAGTCGCCGCCTCTCCGATCAATTCCGCCACCCTTTCCGCATGACGGCGAAAACCCAGATCGTCATCCAGCGCCGCCCGACTGCCAGTCGCCGCGAGTTCGAAGGCTTCCACCGCGAACGAGCGCATTTGCCGCAGCGTCGCCAGTGGATCACGCCTCGCCATACAGCAATCTAGCCTCCGGCAAAACTTTCGCCAAATGCCGACCTAGCATCGCCGGGGTGTTCAAGTCCACCTTGCGGCCGAAGAGCTCCGACAATTCCTCTGCAATCCGGAAATGCTCCAAGCCCGGATGTCTTCCCGGTTCATATTCCACCAACAAATCCACATCGCTCCGCTGCGGATCAAAGTCGCCCCGGACCGCCGATCCAAACAAGCGCAGCCGCGAAATCGCGTGGGCTTGGCAATAAGCCCTGAGACTTCCTGAGGAAGGGATAACCGCAGCGTTCATGCTGGAGGCTGGCACGTTTTCCCCACCCGATCAACCCGCGAATAAAACCCCGCCCAAGTGGCTGCGGCGTCTCGCCGCAGACCGTCCCAAGGAGCGTCTCGCTCCGAGTCATCCCCCGGTAGGGCGGATCCGGCCCGGTCCGACCTGACTCCCCGCGAGGGCGGAAACGCCCATGCTTCGCGCCTGGGGCTTTCCATCTCCGGACGCCGGTCGAAAGAGAATCAAACCGCAGATTAACACAGATAGCCAAAGAATGGTGCATGGATGATCCGTTTGAGGCCATCCCGGTGGGTGGGGGACTGCTCCGACAGGTCGGAGCTTTCTCACTGGCCGACATGTCGGCCAGTGAAAAGCGGGGTCATGCCCTGCACTCAGGCATCGTCCGCTCATGCGGTCGGATTGACGATGGGTGAACTCCGATTGTTGATTTCTGATCGGATATCGAAAAGCCGTGCCGCCTGCGAATTGATGACCGGCTCCTCAACGGGGGCGTGGATCAGAAGTACCGTTTGGACGGGGTCGGGAGGAACGCGTGGCATGTCATGGCTTTGGCTTTTGTTCGATTTTCCCCAGCTTCTCGATGGCTTCGGCGAGGTGCTTGTCCACCTCGCTGGGTTGCTGGTCGAGCAGGTTCCGATACACTTTATACTCGATTTCCGTCTTCTGGCGGGCTTGTTCGGCGGAGATCTGTCCCGCGTGGGTCAGGACCTCGTGGTCGCTCAGACGCAGGAAATCATCGAGTTTGGAAATCCAGTCCTCCATCCGCATCGCTTCCCGGCGCTTCGCCCGGAGTTCGGCGAATTCCAGGTAGGCGGTCACGATTCGATTCAACATCTCCAACTCCACCTCGTTGAGGTAGTTCTTGCCGATGGTCACCTCGGACTTCCGTGGCGTGGAACCTTGGAAGGACATCACTCCCATGTTGGGTTTCCGGGAATCCACCCGGTTGAAAATCACTTCCGCAGCCGTCTGGCCGTGTGCCGCCCAGTGCATTTTGTTCTGGATGGTGGCGAAGAATTTTTCAGAGGTTTCGGTCTTGGGATCGTAGTCGATGCTGGTGGCGTAAATATCGCAAACCTTCCGCCAGAAAACCTTTTCCGAGGAACGAATGTCCCGGATCCGTTCCAGCACCCGTTCAAAATAGACTGACTGGTCCGGATTCTTCATCCGCTCGTCATCCATGATGAATCCCTGGGTGAGAAATTCCCGGAGCTGGGTGGATGCCCACTGGCGGAATTGCGTCCCACGCGGCGACCGGACGCGGAAACCCACCGCCAGGATGGCGTCCAAATTGTAGTGTTTCACGCCGCGACGCACCGTCCGGTTCCCTTCCTGTCGAACTTGTAAGTATTCCTTACAAGTTGCCGCTTCGGCGATCTCTCCGTCTTCGTAGAGGGATTTAAGGTGCAGGGTGATGTTCTGGGGACTGGTGTCGAAAAGCTCCGCCATCAGCGCCTGGCTCAGCCAAAGCGTCTCATCCTCCAAGCGGCACTCCACCCGGCTGCGCCCGTCCTCCGTCTGGTAAAGCAGGAATTCGCCGGAGGGTTCTGGAAGCTCGTCAGGCATGGAGCCAGCCTGTCACGCCCCTTTCACCCGATCAACCCGCGAATGAAACCCCGCCCAAGTGGCTGCGCCGTCTCGCCGCAGGCCGTCCCAAGGAGCGTCTCGCTCCGAGTCATCCCCGACTATCGGCCAACCCGCCGCAGGCGAACTCTCCACTTCAACGCTCGATGTTGGGCGTTCGATGTTCGATGTTCCCTCGCCGCCGTCCCCCCAGGCGGTTGGATTGACGATTGATGAACTCCGATTGTTGATTTTTGATCGGATACTGGAAAGCCGCTCCGTCACTTCAAAAATCCAAAATCCAAAATCCACATTCGTCATTCGTCATTCGTCATTCGTCATTCGTCAT
>CAMDLP010000019.1 GCA_945901795.1 Akkermansia muciniphila
AAGGGACATGTCTTCCAGGGTCGATACAAGGCGATACCGGTGAGCGGGAGCGACACGGATCGTTACTACTTCCGCACCGTGGCCGATTACATCCATCTCAATCCCGCCCGCGCGGGACTGGCCGGTGGACGGCACGGGAAACTGGCGGACTACCCCTGGAGCAGTCTGGCGTCGTATGCGCGGGGCACCGGGCCGGAATGGCTGGAGATGGTCCGCGTGCTGCAATCCTTCGAACTGACCAAGGATGAGCGCAAGGCGCTGCTGGCGGTTTTGCTGGCCCGTAAAACGACCGTGAGCAGGGAGCGGTTGGGTCAACGCCTGGCAATGGGGCATCCGGGATCGATCAGCCGTATGCTGGGTGAGGTGAAAAGAAGTCCGAAACTGGGGAAACGATTGAATGAACTTGAGAGTTTGTGAGACTGCGGGGACTGACCCGAATGGCACTAACTTAAGGTTCGTCTAGGATGTCGAATGCTCGCTCCCGTATGCGAAATCTCTCCGAAATACGGCTTAAGTTAGCGCCATTCGGGACTGACCCCAAATTCGTGGTTCCGCCGCGAGAAATGGCTCGCCGAAGTCCGGCTTTGACCCGCCGGGATCACTGCTCTAGACACTTCCCATGAGCCGCATCCCAGAATTTCTGACGCTGTTTTTGCTGACGGTTCAAATGACGCTCGCTGCCGATGCCGGCTGGGACGAGCGCTTGGCGCGGGTCTTTTCCGGGCGTTTGAAGGAGATTGAAAGCGAGTTGAAAACCCTCGCTCCCAAGCTGGAAGGCTTGCCGGAAATCCCGATCGACGACCAGGGCGGCACCGGCGGCTTCGCCAGCATTCACCCGCAAGCCACGCCCAATTCGCAATTCGCGATCGAAGTCCGCTGGCCGAAAATCGCGACGGTCGATCTGGTCGCGCTGGTCCCCAGCCGACGTTATGACGCGAGGGGCTTGGACGCCCAATACGGCTTGCCGGAAAGCTTCACCGTTGAACTGCTAGACACGGAGGGTGAGGTGCTTCATAACATCGCCCATGAGCGGAACACGAGCGCCCATCCGGTGCGGAAGGGTCATCCGTTTGTCTATCAAATATCCCCGCCGGTCGAAGCGGCGGGCTTGAGGATTTCCGCCGAGCAGCTGCATCCGGATGATGAGGGTGAAGGAAGCTTCGTCCATGCCTGGGCCGAGGTGTTCGCATTCGAAGGCAGTCACAACGTCACCCGCGGAGCCGAGGTCCGCAGCCTCGGCGGCTCCACACCGTCGGCACCATGGCACTGGAGCCCGCAATTTCTGGTCGATGGCCAGACGCCGTTAGGTTTCCCGGAAATTCCCGCCGAAGAACACCGAAATATCGGCTGGCTTTCGGAAGGTCGGGCGAGCGCGACTGAGTCGGCATCGATAACCATCGACCTCGGCGAGTCCGCTTCAATGGACGCCATCCGTTTGCTTCCTGCCAGGAAACCAACGTCGGATCTACCGAGCGGATTCGGTTTCCCCCGAAAACTAACAATATCTATTTCCGAGACGGGCGAATCCGCGGACCCTTCCAAGTGGTCGCTGGTCACTGAACACGAGATGCGAAATCCCGGACACAATCCGGTGGAGCTCCCCTTCCCCGCCGTCCGCAGCCGCTACGTCAAAATCGAAGCCATCGAGATGTGGAAAGCCTTCGAGAACTATCCCGCGTTTTTCGCCCTGAGCGAGGTGGAAGTCCTATCCGAAAATAAAAATTTAGCACTCGGCAAGGTGGTGCGCTCATCGGACGGAATGCTCAACATCATCGCTCCGGGCGGACGCTACTGGAGCGGGGCCGCGCTCAGCGATGGCTTCGGCCCGGACGGACGCCTCATTTCAACCCGCGAGTGGATGACCCTGCTGGACGGGCGGCTTCAGATTGAAACCCGCCGCCACGAATTGCGCGCCGAGTCCGATCGCCTGATCGCTGGCTGGCGGCGCACCGGGCAGATGGCCATTATCATTGTCGGGCTGGCCGGAGCGTTTCTCATCATCGCCTTGCCGATCCGCTACCGCATTCGGGCGAACCAGGAGCTGATCAAGGTGCGCGAGCGCATCGCCGGGGATCTTCACGACGAGGTCGGCAGCAATCTCGGCAGCATCCAGATGATCGCCGATCTGGCAGAAGGCCGGTCGGGTCCGTCCAACGAGCTGAAGCGGATCCAGCGAATCGCCGCGGAGACAGTCAGCGCCGTGCGCGACATCGTCTGGTTGCTCCGGCCGGAAGGCGAGCACCGCATCGGCACGGTCGAGCATTTGCGCGAGACCAGCTCGATCATGCTGGAGACCTTGGAATGGAAATTCACGGCGAACGAGGAAGCCTGGCAGACCGAGCTTGCCGAAGAGGACACCCGCCATCTGTTTCTGTTTTTCCGCGAGGCGTTGCATAACATCATGCGCCATGCGAAAGCCACGAAGGTGGAAATCCGCGCCGAGGTGGCGGACGGCGACTTCCGCCTAACCATCACCGACAACGGCATCGGCATCGACCCCGAGCGCCTGGACCGCACCGCCACCCTGCGCGCGCTGCGCCAGCGGACCGAGGCACTGGGCGCGGAGCTGGGAGTCGAAACCCGGCCCCGCGAGGGCGTGCGACTCAAGCTCGCCGTGCCGCTGGAACGGAAACGCCCGAAGAAATCCCGGATTCCCGCAACTAACCCGTAAAGCTTGGCTTTCCGAACGTCCGCGCATGCGTTATCAAGCTCCTCCCATGGCCTCATCATCATCTTCGAAGGAAAAACCCATCCGGCTGGTTCTCATCGAAGACCACGCCGATTTCCGCGAGTCGGTGTCGATGGTCCTCGAGGAGCGCGGCGGCTATCAATGCGTCGGCGGATTTTCCACCATGGAAGACGCGCTGGAGGCGTTCCGCGGCGGCCTGGTGGCGGACCTCGTGCTGTCGGATCTCGGGCTACCCGGGATGAGCGGCATCGTCGGCATCCGCAAGGTGCGCGAACTTCTGCCTGATGCGCGGGTGCTGGTGCTCACTGCTTTCACCGACAAGGCGAAAGTCTTCGCAGCGTTGGAGGCCGGCGCGCATGGCTATCTGGTCAAGGCCGGGAGCGCGACACGCCTGATAGAAACGCTCGAAGAAGTGCTCTCCGGCGGTACTCCGCTCGACCCCAAAATCGCGGGTATGATCCTCCAAACCTTCCGCCAGCTCAGCCCGATCACCGACGCGGAATCGCTCTCCGGACGCGAGTGCGAGGTGCTGCAACTCGCCGCAAAAGGCCTCACCCGCCAGGAAATCGCCGACGAGCTGACCCTCAGCACGCACTCGGTCACCGAATACATCAAGCGCAGCTTCGACAAGCTCCACGTCCGCAACCTGCCCTCCGCCGTCAGTGAGGCGATCCGCCGCGGGTTCCTCGATCTGTCCTAAATCACTAACGACCCATGGAACCTATCACCTTCAAACCCCTCTACATGGAACGCGTCTGGGGCGGCCGCGAACTCGAACGCGTCTATCAACGCGCCCTACCCGATCCGCAAAAGCCCTTCGGCGAGTCATGGGAAATCGTGGACCGCGAACAGGAACAGTCAGTCGTCGATCAAGGCCCATGGACCGGCAGCTCGCTGCATGAGCTGTGGACGAATCACCGCGAGGAGATTTTCGGCCGGGGATTCCTGGATCACCCGCGTTTCCCGATTCTAATCAAGGTGCTAGACGCCCGCGACGAGCTCTCCATCCAAGTCCATCCGCCGGCCCATCTGGCAGCCGCGCTCGGCGGCGAGCCCAAAACCGAAATGTGGTTCATCGCCGACTGCGATCCCGGCGCGATGCTCTACGTCGGACTGAAAAAGGGCGTCACCCGCGCCGGTTTCGAGCAAGCCATCGCGGACGGAGCGGTCGCGGATTGCGTCCACGCGATCACTCCGAATCCCGGCGACTCGATCTTCATCGCCTCCGGCCGTCTGCACGCCATCGGCGCGGGATTCCTGATCCATGAAATCCAACAGAACTCCGATACAACCTACCGCGTGTTCGATTGGAACCGGCTCGGCCTGAATGGCAAACCGCGCGAGCTCCACGTCGCGGAATCCCTCGCCAGCATCGATTTCACCGACTTCGAGCCGACCATGGACACCGCCACCGGCGACACGCTCGCCAGCTGCGAGTATTTCAAAACCGATCGCAAATCCATCGCGGCCGGGCAGACTATCAGCAACCCGCGCGACGACCGGTTTTCCATCCTCTCGATCGTCGGCGGCAAGTTAGAGTGCGCCGCCGGCCGCCGCTTTGGGAAAGGCAGCTTCATCCTGCTGCCTCACGACTCCGCGCCCTTGAAGGCGCTCGAGAACTCCACCGTCCTGCAAATCACCTTGCCGCGCTGAAAAAACGCGTCGATAGCATCCCGCGCACATGCCGCTTGATTCCTTCCGCACGATCCCATTTCCTCACGCCATGCGCATTCTCCTCACCACCTGCAGTTACCAAGACACCCCCGGCCCGCACCACCAACTGATGGAATCCCAAGGCTGGGAAATCGTCCGCGAGCGCGGCCCGCTTTCCGAGGCCCGCATGCTTGAACTCGCCGGTGACTTCGACGCCTTCCTTTGCGGCGATGACGCCATCACCCGCGCCGTCATCGAGAAATCCCTGCCCCGCCTCAAGATCATTTCCAAATACGGCATCGGCCTCGACAAGATCGACCTCCCAGCCACCAAGGAGCACAAGATCCCGGTTCTGTTCACTCCCGGGGTCAATCACACCACCGTCGCCGAGCACACCTTCGGCCTGCTCATCGGCATCACCAAGCACATCGTCACCACCGCCGCCGCCGCCCGCCATGGCGAATGGCTGCGCCTCACCGGCCACGAAATTTGGGGCAAAACCATCGGCATCGTCGGCCTCGGCCGGATTGGCAAGGAAGTCGCCATCCGCGCCCGCGCGTTCGGCATGAAAGTGATCGCCTGCGATCCGTATTTTGACGAGGCCTTCGCTGCCGCCCACGAGGTGACCCGCTGCGCCACGATGGACGAAGTTTTGACCCAATCCGACGTCGTCTCGCTTCACTGTTTCCTGTCGGATGAAACGCGCGGCCTGATCCGCACCTCGAAGATCGAAGAGATGAAGGACGGCGTGATCATCCTCAACTGCGCCCGCGGCGAAATCGTCGAGACTGCCGACATCGTCGCCGCCCTTCACCGCGGCAAAGTCGGTGGCTACGGCGCCGACGTGCTCGACGTGGAGCCGCCGCCCGCCGACCATCCGCTGCTTTCCGCGCCGAACTGCGTAATCACCCCGCACATCGGCTCGCGCACCTACGAGAGCGTTCCCCGGCAGGCGATGAAGTCCCTAACCAACCTTATCAACGCCCTCAGCGGCGAAGGTGAATGCAATTGCGCCAACGGCGTGATTTGAGCGGACGTGCGGTATTTTGGCAGGGGTGGAGCGGCCTGCCGGGAAGCGAGCGGTTGAGCGGGTCACGGACGATGAATCGGTAGCCGGGGAATTCCGCACCGCCACTGGAAATGTGGCGGGGCGATTCAGGCGTCCGCGCCGTTGGTTCAGCGGGTCTTGAAATGCACGCTCGACCGAAGCACAGCGTCCTCGCGGCGGGAGTGGACGGTGAGCTTGTCGAGGTCGCCGAGTGCGGCGATGGCGTCCCCTATCAGCCGCGTCCGGTCCGCCGGAATGGCGGCTCCGGTGACGGCTGCGGCGTTTTCATCGATCAGCTTCAGGGTCTCCTGCGAGTAGTTTTCGAGGGCTTTGAAATTCATGCGGAAGTAAAGACCATTGCGGGATTCGCCGCCGGCGTCCGCCTTGGCGATGAGCTCGAGCGCCTGGCTTTTCGAGGATGATGCAGCGAACCACTTGTCGCCCACGGTCACCGAGGGAAGGAAGTCATCGTTGAAAAACGGCATCGGGAAAAACCAGGTGATGTTGCCGTTTTTCTCGGAGCTGAGCGGCTTCTGCATCGGGATTTTCTGGCCGGTCATCTCGCTGATCTTGGCGAGCGTGCCGGTGAGGGTGGCGTTCATCTTGTCCCACGAATCGGCGAGTTTGGCGCGGTCCGTCACTGGCGCGATGATCGAAATGCGGGGAACCTTCGCCGAGTCCACCACCGCTTGGGAAAGGCCGGGAATCGCGGGGGCGGAGCCCTTGAGATCGACGACCCATGCCCTTTCATGACCGAGGCTGGCGCCGAAATCGTTGCTGTAGGCGTCCCACAGCGCGAGCATGTCCGGACGGAACTTGCCATCAAACAGCTTGGCCATTTCCCTAAACTGCGTGAGTTGTTCGCCCTCGATCGGCGCTTCCGCGACTCTCATGGCCATCGCGTAGGCGGTCTCCAACAGTGCTTCGGCGTAGGCGCTGGCCTTCTCGTCATAGACGGCGTCGGTCGTCATGTTAGCGAACAACACGACTTCTTCGGAATCGCCGAGGCAGGCGAGTTTGTTAGGAGATTTCCAATCGACCATGCCGTTGTCGGTGCCGCCGTAGGACTCGATCTTGAGGCCGTCCTCGAAGAAGGCGACCATCCCGAGCGAGTCGCTTCCGGCGAGCTTGCGCAGGGCGGATTCGCGTTCGGCGACGATTTTGAACATCGCCTCCAGATCGCGGGTGTCGCCGAGTCCGTCGGCTCCGGCAAGCCCGTCACGCAGGCCGTTAGTCATTTCCGCGATTCCGCTGGCGGCGCTGGCCAGAGTGTCCATGGCTTCCTTGCGGCCATAGACCACGGCGGCGAGTTCCTTGGAAACCCAGGCGTCGCTGAAGGCGAGGGCGTCGGACGCCGCGAGCGACTGGCCGACATCAGCGGCCAGCTTGAGATCATCGGCCGATCCGCCCAGGAAAAGGACGACGTAGTCCCCCACCGTGCCGCTGAGGATGTGCAGGTCTTTTTTCGCGACCGCGGCGAGCAACTGATCGACGGTGGCGGGGTCGAGTTCCTCGTCCATGTCCGCGCGGTCCCCGGCCATGGTGGCGGAAATTTTAGCACCGAGGATTTTAACGCCCTCGAACTTGCAGCCGGCGCTTTCGATTTCGACGGGCTCGACCATATCGCCGAGCATGTTGGCGTTGGCGATCATCGCGGCGAGTTGCTGGGCTGCCGTGGCGCGATCGGCTTCTTTGGTTTTGAAAGCCATGTAAACCGGCGGCATCTTGGTTTTTTCGAGGAGTGAAATTCCCGATTGCGGGTCCTTGAGCAGGTCCTTGAACAATTCCGAGCCATAACTGTCGGCAAACGAATCTGCTAGCGAGGAAGCGTCGCCGGATTTCACGGCGGCGGCGAACGCCTTGGCGATCGACCGCATCTGGAAGTAGCCCATGCGGCGGTTGAAGGTGAGGAAGTTGCCAGTTTGTTCCGCAGTGGACTTGCCGAGCGCGAGCGTGAACTCGGTGCCGAACAACGCGGCCGGACCGGTCGACTCGCCTGCCTCGGTCTCGCCTGGCTCATCGCCGCCCACACCCATTTGATTTTCGACGAGCTTCCAGAGTTTCGTCGCCTTGACGCGGGCGGCGGTTTTCGTGCCGTGATGAAAAGCGAGCACGCCCTCGGTGTCCTGCGTCAGGTGTTTGACGAAACCCAGCTTGGCGGCCCGCTCCTCCGGCGTCACGGCGGGAACCGACAGCGGAGCCTCCGGCGCAGGCGCTTCGACCACCGCCGCCGGAGCCTCCGGGGCCTTGACCGCCTCTTTTTTCTTACAAGCCCCGAGGCTCAAGGCCAACACGGAGATCAACACCAAACTCGCGCGCATTTTCATAGATGCAAGTAGCTAGAACGCCCGGACCGCTTGCAGCAAGCAGATTGCCCGGGAATTCCGGGAAATTCTTTCCCATTCCCACCATATCCAAGGTTGCGGGAATGCCCAGCCTGTGGAACCTATGGCCAGCCCGACTCATCATGGCCACCACTACCTCCGCGCCTCCCAGCAGCGCCTTATTCCCCTTCGAACTCGTCCGCCCGGAACTCGAGCGGGTGGAAGTCTCGATCCGCGAACAAATCCGCGCCTTCGATCCCGCCGTCGAGCCTTACGTCGCCTACATCTGCAACACCTCCGGCAAACGCATCCGTCCCGCCCTCGCCATCCTCGTCGGCGGCGCGATCGGCGGAGTCACCGATGACCACTTGAAAATCGGCCTCATCCTCGAGCTCATCCACATGGCCACGCTCGTCCACGACGATATCATGGACGGCGCCAACACCCGCCGGATGGTTCCCACCGCCAACGCGAAATGGGGCAACGCGCTCTCCGTCCTGCTCGGCGACGTGCTGTTCTCCCACGCCCTCACCCTCGCCACGGATTTCAACAGCATCGACATCTGCCGCAAAGTCGGCAACGCCGCGCGCGAAGTCTGCCAGGGGGAAATCATCCAGACCCAGCGCCGTTTCGACCTGACCTTCACTAGGGCCGAGTATTTCCGCGTCATCGAAATGAAAACCGGCGCGCTGTTCGCCGCCGCCACCGGCCTGTCCGCGAATCTATCCGGCCTCGACGCCGACGCCGAAGCCCGCCTCTACAGCTACGGCATGAAACTCGGCACCGCCTATCAAATCTACGACGACTGCCTCGACCTCGTCGGCTCCGAGGAAATCGTCGGCAAGACGCTCCGCACCGATCTCATCAAGGGCAAGCTCACCCTGCCGATCCTCAATCTCTTAGAAACCGCCTCCGAGGCCCAGCGCATGAAGCTCAACAAGCGCATCCTCGACCAGGAGCCGCTCGATCTTCCCATCCTGCTAGGAATCGCCGAATACGAGGGAGCCATCGAAAGCGCCGTGGACACCGCGATGAACCTGCTGGCGGAATGCCGCGAGGACCTCGCCCCGCTCGGACAATCGATCCACTCCGACGCCCTCGCGCAGATCACTTGGTTCCTCGCGGGCTTGTTGGAGAAATGCCGCCGTTGAAGCGATGGGACTGATGAGAATAACGGGAATGATGGCTTCCATCATTCCCGTCACCTCACTTTTCCGGTGAATAGGAATCCGCCGTAACAGTCAGGCCGGCGCTGGGCGTGCTGCTATTTTTGTCGGGGCTGTTCCTGTTGCCGCTGACGCGCCTGTTCCTGCTGCTCTTGCTGACGTTGCGCCTGCTCTTGCTGACGTTGCGCTTGCTCCTGTTGACGTTGCTGCGCTTGTTCTTGCTGACGTTGCGCTTGCTCTTGTTGACGTTGCTGCGCTTGCTCTTGTTGGCGTTGCTGAGCTTGCTCCTGTTGGCGCTGTTGAGCTTGTTCTTGCTGCCGTTGCGCTTGTTCTTGCTGCCGTTGCGCTTGCTCCTGTTGACGTTGTTGCGCTTGTTCTTGCTGACGTTGCGCTTGCTTATGTTGGCGCTGTTGCGCTTGTTCCTGTTGACGTTGTTGAGCTTGTTCCTGCTGCTTCATCGCTTCCCGCTGAGCATCGCGGGCCTGTTCGGCTTCACGTTGTTTTGCCTGTTGTTGGCTTTGGCGGGCTTGATCTTGTTGTTCGCGGCTCACCGCCTCCTTCTCAGCAGCATCGCGAGCCTTCTCCGACTCCTGCGCCTGCTGTTTCATCGCTTCCCGCTGAGCATCGCGGGCCTGCTCGGCTTCACGTTGTTTTGCCTGTTGTTGGCTTTGGCGGGCTTGATCTTGTTGTTCGCGGCTCACCGCATCCTTCTCAGCAGCATCGCGAGCCTTCTCCGACTCCTGCGCCTGCTGCTTCATCGCTTCCCGCTGAGCGTCGCGAGCTTGCTCGGCTTCACGTTGTTTCTCTAGCTGTTGGTTTTGCCGAGCTTGCTCCTGTTGTTCGCGGCTCACCGCCTCCTTCTCAACATCGCGGGCTTTATCCGCCTCACGCTTTTTCTCCAGTTGCTGTGCTTGCTCCTGCTGATCGCGGTTGATCGCCTCCTTTTGGACATCGCGCGCTTGTTCGGCTTCACGCAATTTCTCCTGCTGCGCTTTCAATGCCTGCTCCTCCCGACTGCGCTTGGTCGCTTCCTTCTGAGCAACGAGTGCCTGCTCGCGCCGACTCGCATCCTGCTGGATTTTTTCGGTATCCACCGGACGCGCGGGCTTGTCGTCTGGAGCGACGCGAGGTTGGTCATTTTCCCGGGGCCTGCGCCGCTCGGTTGGCGATCCCGGAAGTTCCCGACCCTGATCCGGTTGTTGGACAAGGGGCTCCGGCACCGCCTTTTCTTTCCCGTCCGGAGCGACCGGAATTTCCTTCTGCCCGGACTCGCGCTTGCCAAGATCCGCAGGCTGCGGGCGCTCCTGATTTCCTGCTGCGCCGTGCGCCTCCTTCTGGCGCGGTTGAGCCTCCGCCTGACGACGGCTTTCCTGCGAGCGCCGGGCACGGAGCTGGTCCAACTTCTCGCGTCCGCCCAGTTCCGTCACGGTCAGCTCGGCTTTGCTACGTCCCTCGTCACGGCTCTGGCGGTAGCGGCTGGCAACCTCGCTGTTCAGCGCTTCGTCGCGTTCGACTTTAACGGATTCCATGCGGCCCTTGATCCGGGCAGGCTTGAGGGAGTCGTTCCATGCGGCGTCGATGTTAGGCGCGGCAACCACCAGCCGATCGCCCTGGAATTTCGGACGCATCGCCAGCGAGTCGCGGCTCTGACGGGCGTGTTGATCCACCTCCAGCCGATAGAACGGCAGCGGTCGGCCGATCCGGTCGGACACTCTATTGTATTGCGGCCCGCCGGAAATGACCTGGCGGTTCTCGACGTGGATGTGGGTGATGTTGCGGGTTTGCTGGATGAACGTCACGTTGCGGGAAACCGGCAGACAGTGCCTGTAAACCGGGCTGCCGAAGTTACGGATTTCGACAAAATTAAACCAGAGCGCACCGATCCCGAACTGGACGTCCACGGTGGAATCCCAGGAATGCCCACGATAAGCCAAGGTCTCCGGCGGAAGCGGGGCCCAGCCGATGTGGCTGTCATTTTCACGCCATGAAACCCATGATGGAGCCCACTCGGTGCCCGGCACCCAGATCCAGCCGCGGCCACGAAGCAAGGCCCAGCGGCCGTAATGATAGGTCGCCCAGCCGAAGGGCTCTTCGGAAATCCAGGTCCAGCCGCGATCGCTGCACGCCCAACGGCCGCGGGAATAGGGCCTCCAATTAGAATCCCGCACGAGCACCGGCTGCCAGACATAACCGTAGTCCGGCGTCTCGAACCAGGAGCCGTAAGAAGACAGCGAGTCGTAAAACATGCCATAATCCGCCACCGGCCGACTCTCCACGACCGGCACGAGTGCCAACGCCTCGCGCCCGGCCAAGTCCCGGTCACGCTCGCTGAGGTCATTTTGGCGGCCGCGAAGATCGCCATCTTTCTCCTCAAGATCCGACTGCAACTGCTCAAGCCTGCCCTCCCTGTTAGCCAGCGTCTCTTCGCGCTTGCGGATGGCTTCGTCTTGTGCGGCGACCGCCTCCCCCTGCTGACGCTCCAGTTCGGCGCGGTCTTCCTCGATTTGAAGCCGCTCGCGTTCGATCGCGTCTCGCTCTGTCGCTAGCTTCTGATCCTCGATCTGCTGTTCGAGATCACGCTGTCGCGCCGCAGCCTCGTTGTTTTTCTGTTCTAGCTCGGCGATCTTTTTCGCGACATCGGGCGATTGTTTGTCACAACCGGATGCGGCGAAGATGACCAAGGCGGCGATGGGAATCAGGTATGAGTTCTTCATGGTTTTCTGGAGTCAGCCCGTTACGACGCGACACGCGCGGGGGGCATTCATAAAATTTCGCATCAAGGATTTCCAGCTGCGGCTACCTCGAAAACCACCTGCGGCTGGCCATTCCGGCCACCGGGGATTTCGCGGCGGGTCACTCTCGTTCCGAGCAAGTGCTCGATCATCCGCTGCTCCATCACGACGGCCCGCGGATAGCGTTCGAAAACCCGTTGCAGCGGGTTGTGAAATTCTTCGATCCGCAAGCCACCCTCCGGATCTTGCACGCAGCGGACCAGGCAGCCTTCCTTCCCTCTGAGAGAAGCCAGTTTGTCGGCCTTTTTACCAATCGACTGCGCTTTAGAAAGCAATGCTTGCCACTTCTCCTGCAGTTTTTGGAAGTGCTGGAAAAATAATTTATCCGGCGCGTTCTCGCCGAAAAGCGCCTTCAGTCCTTCCAGCAACTCGAGCGTGAAATCCGCCCCCGCCTGCGGGAACAGGGCATCCGCCTTGGCACTGAGGCTGTAAAAAATTTCCGGCCGCCCCACCACCGTCCGGGGAATCCGCGAGCGATCCAGATAGCCGGCCTTTTTGAGCTCCTCGCAATGCTGCTTCGCCGCCATGTAACTCACGTCCACCCGCCGGGCCAACTCGCTAACAGGCAAGCCACCGGACAGCTTGAGCTCCTCAAGCACCGCTCTCCATTGCGGTTTGATCAGGTCTTGGAATACGGGGAGAAGCATGGCTAAGGCACTTTTCGTTTCATGGCGTGGCGGATTGCTGCGGGTGGATACGGAAAATCAGCGGCGCTTATTTGAAAAATTCCGGCGGCGGCGCGGGATGATCCGAGCCGAGCAGACGCTCGACTTGCGCGGCGGCTTTCATCTGATGCTCGTCCTTGATGTAAGCGGCGACCGTCCCGAGTGCGGCGACCAGCGCACCCCAATCGTCGCCAAAGCCCGCGCCGGGGATCATGTCCGGGATCAAATCGGTGGGTAAAACCAGATAGCCCAGCGCACCGACGATGACGCCCTTCGCCCACGTCGGCGTGTCGCGATCCTGCAAGCAGTAGAAAAGCGTGAGGGCGGTGAGCAGGGTTTGCCGCCCGGCGCGGACCGCGGCCTTGCGCAAGGTGCGCCACAAACGCGGCGCGGAATACCAGCGAGGGGCGGAGAGCGGGATCGGTAAATGCGGAGGATCTGACATGAGCGGAACGGGCGAAAACATGCCCCGGTTTCCCGCACCGGGCAAGGAGAAGCACCCGGCGGCGGCGGATCGGCGAATCCAGCGGTTGCACCCCGGCCGGCAAGTCGCTAGCGTCGCGGCGTGTCCCGTCCCGTCGATGTCCTCCTAGAATTTCTCGAAGCCGAGCAAGCCCGCGGGGTGACCCACGTGCATCTGGACGACGGCGCGCGCGGCGTCCTGCGCGAGGTTTTCAACTCCACCAAAGCCCAAAAAACCGCCCCGCCCCGCGAAGAGCCCGAAGCGCCGCCCGCGAAAATCACCTTGGACCCGCCCAAGCCTCCGGCCGCGGTCGCAAAAATTTCCATCGAAGGCACGACCCGTGAAGAGCAACTGGATTCGCTGCGCCGCCAGGCGGAGAACTGGCCACCCGCCAAATCGCTCAAATCCCTGCGCGAGACGATGGTCTTCTCCATCGGAAACCCCGAAGCGCGGGTGATGCTGGTGGGCGAAGCGCCCGGCTATCAGGAAGAGCGCGAGCGAAATCCTTTTGTCGGCGAGGCCGGCCAGAAGCTCGATGGCATCCTCAAGGCGATGGGACTCTCACGCGAGGAAACCTATATTTCCTACATCGTCAAATTCCGCCCGTCCACGCCGAATCAAACCACTAACAACCGCAAGCCGAACGCCGAGGAAATCGCCGCCTGCCTGCCCTTCATCCGCGCGGAGATTAGCATCGTCCGCCCGGCGTGCATCGTTGCGCTCGGCGAGACGGCGGCGGAAGGCCTGCTAGGAATCACCGGCATCGTCGCATCGATGCGGGAGAAGTGGCACGACTTCGAAGGCACGCCGGTGCGCGTCACCTATCACCCGAGCTACCTGCTGCGAACTAGCGACGGCCATCAGACCAAGCGCCAAGTCTGGGAAGACATGCTCGCGGTGATGGAAAATCTCGACCTGCCGATCTCCGCGAAACAGCGCGGGTTCTTTTTGCCAAAAACGTGAGACAGCCATTCTTGCCTGTTCTTCCAACCACACCCGTCATCCGAAAAACAGGCAAGAATGCCTGTATCACAGGCCTTTTTCCCCAAGCACGCGCATCGCCTTGGGCGCGCGCTTGCGCCGCAGCCCGAACTGCCTAACCGCGTGCCGCTGCAAATGAGCCGCCGCTTCCTCGACATCGTCCGTGAAGAATATCAGGTCCGGATCATCCGGGCTGAGCGTCCCCTCCTCCACCATTTGATGGAGGAAATCCATCAACGGCTGCCAGTAATCCTTTCCCATCAGGATGATCGGGAAAATTTTCAGCTTGCCGGTCTGGATCAGCGTCATTGTCTCGAACATTTCATCCATCGTCCCCGATCCGCCGGGCAGGATGATGAAGGCGTAGGAATACTTCACCAGCACCACCTTGCGGGTGAAAAAATAGCGCATCGTCACTGACCGCTGGACGTAGCGGTTGAGCTCCTGCTCGAAGGGCAGCTCGATGTTGACGCCGAGCGAGCGGCCGCCCGCCTCGAAGGCGCCTTGGTTTCCCGCCTGCATGATGCCCGGACCACCGCCGGTGACCACGGTGAAGCCGAGTTGCGCGCAGGCCGCCCCCATTTGCCGCGCCATCTCATAATATTGGCTCCCAGGTTTCGTCCTCGCGGAGCCGAAAATCGTCACACACGGTCCGGCGAAATGCAGCGCCCGGAAGCCCGTCAACAAATCTCTAGCAACCTGGATCAATGTCGCTAGATCGCGGAGCCGGGAACTCGGCCCGGACAACAAGGTGCGGTCGGGCAACTCCAACTCGAAGATTTTCTGCTCGACGAACTCCTTCTCGGAAATCGGTTCCTCGACTTGTGGTAATTTCGGACACTCGGGTGAATTCACGGACAACTCTTAACACCATCCGAGCTTCCGGGAAAAACGAAAAACGCGCCACTTGGACTGCGTGCAGCCTGCTGCCGCTTTGATGCACGCAGCCTGCTGCGGCATGAGGCGGACGTTGGTTAGTAGAAACCGCGTCCACCCCCGCCAGCAGGCTGGCAACCCCGAAAGCGGCAGCAGGCTGCACGCAGTCCAGGGCGACGACGCAAAATCAGGCGGCGAAGTTCGCGGCGACCACGTCCCAGTTCACCACGCTCCAGAACGCGGCGATATAGTCGGGGCGGCGGTTCTGGTAGTTGAGGTAATAGGCGTGCTCCCAGACGTCGAGGCCGAGGATCGGCTTACCATCGCAACCGGCGATGGCCGCGCCCATGCAGGGGCAGTCCTGGTTGGCGGTGGAGCAGACGGCGAGCGAGCCGTCGGACTTTTTCACCAACCACGCCCAGCCGGAGCCGAAGCGGGTGAGTCCGGCCTTGCCGAATGCTTCCTTGAACGCGTCGAACGAGCCGAAGGCCTTGTCGATCGCCGCGGCGAGTTCACCGGAAGGAGCCTTTGCGCCGCTGGGGGCGATGACTTTCCAGAAAAACGAGTGGTTCGCGTGACCGCCGCCGTTGTTGCGGACCGCGCCGCGGATGTCCTCGGGGATCGAGGCGATGTCGCCGATGATCTCGCAGAGTGACTTGGCTTCGAGCTCGGGCTTGCCAGCGAGCGCGTTGTTGAGATTGGTGATATACGCCTGATGGTGCTTCGAGTGGTGGATTTCCATCGTGCGGGCGTCGATATGGGGTTCGAGCGCATCGTAGGCGTAACCGAGGTCGGGGAGTGTGTGGGCCATGGGAGTGTGTAGTTTGGTTTGCGTATCGCCAGGCCATCCGATACGACGAATGAGCGAAGCGACCGCCATACGAACCCGGACCGCACGCTATCCGCAAGGACAAACCATGAATCTTCCTCCAGAAATCGCGCCCTATCTCCCGCAAATCATCGCCGCGATCGCGGGAATTTTCGTCGGTTGGTTGTTCACCCGGCTCGCCGCTTCCGGAAAAATTTCCGCCGGCAACGAGCGCTTGAAAGCCGAAGAACGCCGTTCCTTGGAAATCGAAGCCCGCCTCGCCCAGTCCGGCGCCGAGGCCGAGCGCAACGAGCAGGACGCCCAGACTTTCCGCAACCAGCTCACTGAAATCCGCTCCCGTCTCGAAAGCGAGCTGAAGGCAGCCGCCGAGAAACAAGCCCTGCTCGAACGCGCGGAAATCAAGCTCTCCGACACCTTCAAGGCGCTCTCCGCCGACGCCCTGCGCTCCTCGTCCGAGCAATTCCTCCAACTCGCGAAAACCTCGCTTTCCACCCAAACCGAAGAGGCGAAGGGCGAAATCGAAAAGCGCAAAACCGCCATCGAAACGCTCATCAAGCCGATGGCCGAGTCGCTCGGAAAATTCGATCTCCGCATCGGCGAGATCGAGAAATCCCGCGAAGGCGCTTACTCCGAGCTCCGCGAGCAAGTCCGCGCCCTCGGCGAAGGCCAGCTCGGCCTCCAGCGCGAGACCGCCTCGCTGGTCAAAGCCCTCCGCCAACCCACCGGCCGCGGCCAGTGGGGCGAAATGCAGCTCCGCCGCGTCGTCGAGCTCGCCGGCATGCAGGAGCACTGCGATTTCGAGGTGCAGCACAATTCCACCACCGACGAGGGCAAGAAACTCCGTCCTGACCTCATCGTCCGCCTGCCGGGCGGCAAGACCATCGTCGTCGATTCCAAAACGCCGATGGATGGCTACCTCGACGCGTTGGAAGCCAATGACGACACCGTCCGCGAGGAGGCGCTCAACCGCCACGCCCGCCAGGTTAGAACGCACATCCAACAGCTTTCCTCGAAAAACTACATCGCGCAATTCGCCCACACGCCCGAGTTCACCGTGCTGTTTTTACCGAGCGAGTCATTCTTCTCCGCCGCGCTCCAAAGCGACCCCGGCCTGATCGAGCGCGGCGTGGACCAAGGCGTCATCCTCGCCACGCCGACCACGCTCATCGCGCTGCTGCGCGCGGTTTCCTACGGCTGGAGGCAGGAATCGATCGCGGAAAACGCCCGCGAGATTTCCCTGCTAGGCCGCACGCTGCACGAGCGCCTCGGCAAGCTCGCCGACCATTTCTCCAAACTCGGCCGCTCGTTAGGCAACGCCGTCGAGCAATACAACAGTGCCATCGGCTCGTTCGAAACCCGCGTCCTCATCACCGCCCGCAAGTTCGAGGAGCTCAAGGCCGCGCCGGAAGCCGCCACCATCGCCAACCTCGAACCGGTCGATAAAATCCCGCGCAGCTCGCAATCCACCGGTGCGCCACCCGCCGCGCTCGCCGCGCTCGCGAAAGCCAGCGAAGTCGCTGCGCGCCATCATGAACCCGTCACGCTAACACTCAATACCGAGGCCGCCGAAGCTCTCCTCGCACCCGGCGAGGACGACGATTTCACCTTCGTCCCCGACCCGCCCGCCAGCGCCCGCAGCGCGGCGGCAGATCTGAGATCGGCGTTAGAGTGAAGCGGCGGTCTTGCTCATTCCACGGTCACGCTTTTCGCGAGGTTCCGAGGCTGGTCGATCTCGCAGCCGCGGAGGCGGGCGACGTGATAGGCGAAGAGCTGGAGCGCGACGGCGGCCGGGATGGTGGCGACTAATGGATGACTGGGCGGGATGGTGATAAAGTCGTCCATGCACTCGGCCGTCTCGTGGTCGCCCTCGGTGACGATGCCGAGGATGCGGGCTCCGCGGGCGCGGCATTCCTCGATGTTGCCGAGCGTCTTGTCCTTGCCGGGAATGTCCACGGCGAGGGCGATGATGGGTGTGCCTTTTTCCAACAGGGCGATGGGCCCGTGCTTGAGCTCGGCGGCGTGGTAGCCTTCCGCGTGGACGTAGGAAATCTCCTTGAGCTTGAGCGCGCCTTCGAGGGCGACGGGATACATCGGTCCTCGGCCGATGTAGAAGGCGTGCTCGTTCTTCGTGTAGTCCGCGGCGATCTTCGCGATCTTGTCGTTTTGCAAAATCACCTTGGCGACGAGCGCGGGGATGGACTCGATTTCGCGGGCGAGCTTGATGCCTTCCTCCCGCGAGAAGCGACGGCCACGACCGAGCTTGAGGGCCATCATCAGCAGCACGACGACCTGGCAGGTGAAGGCTTTGGTGGAGGCGACGGAAATCTCGGGGCCGGCGTGCAGATAGACTCCCCTGCCCGTCTCGCGGGCGATGGTGGAGCCGACGACGTTGCAAAGGCTCATGACGAACGCACCCTTCTGGTTCGCCTCGCGGACGGCGGCTAACGTGTCGGCGGTTTCTCCGGATTGGGAAATGGCGACGACCAGATCGCGGCTGCCGAGGATGGGATTCCGGTAGCGGAATTCGGCGGCTTGCTGGACCTCGGCGTGAATGTCCGCCAGATCCTCGAATGCGTATTCGCCGACGAGTCCGGCATGGAGCGAGGTGCCGCAGCCGATGAGGACCACGCGGTCGAGCTCTGCCAGATCGCGCGGCGAGGTGCCCATGCCAGCGAGCACGGACGAGCCGAGATTGAAATCGAGACGGCCGCGGATGGCGTTGCCGAGCGAGTCGGGCTGCTCGTGGATTTCCTTGAGCATGAAGTGGTCGAAACCACCCTTTTCCGCAGCAGCGGCGTCGAAGGCGAGCTGGGCGATCTCGCGGGTGACCGGGATGTTGTGGAGGTCGCGGATATCGACGGAATCGGCGGTGACAATGGCGATGTCGTTGTCGTCCAGATAGATCACGCGCTGGGTGTAGGCGACGATGGCGGAGGCGTCGGACGCGATGATGGTTTCGCCCTCGCCGATGCCGATGACGATGGGACTGCCGCGGCGGGCAGTGATGATCTTGTCCGGCTCGCGGGCGGAAAGCACGGCGATGCCGAAGGTGCCTTCGACCTGATGGAGCGCGTCGCAGACGGCTTGGAAAAGGTTGCCCTTGTCGCAGTCTCCGATGAGGTGGGAGAGGACTTCGGTGTCGGTCTCGGAGTAGAAGTGGTGGCCTTTTCCTTCGAGCCGGGCGCGGAGGGAACGGTAGTTTTCGATGATGCCGTTATGGACGAGCGCGATGTCGCCGGACTGGTCGAGATGCGGGTGGGCGTTGACCTCGGTTGGCGGGCCGTGGGTGGCCCAGCGGGTGTGGGCGATGCCGGTGGTGGCGCGCTGGAAAAGCTCGGGCGACCACTCAGCGTGGGCGCGGTCGTTGAGCTTGGCGACTTTTCCGGGTGCCTTGGCGACGACGATCCGTTCGTTATCCAAAATCGCGACGCCCGCCGAGTCGTAGCCCCGGTATTCGAGACGACGCAGGCCGTTGATGAGCACAGTGGCTGCATCTACTTTTCCGATGTATCCGACGATTCCGCACATGGTGTTTGGTAGTTGAAGAAGTGATCAGTGATCAGTGATCAGAGGAAGAAGATCGTGCTGGACGATCTCTCCAGGGCACGTGGTGGTGTTGGGCCAGAGTTTGCGGCCCGGATAGATGGAGGTGTTGATGCCGGTGTGGACGCCGTCGCCGATGATGGCACCGAACTTGCGGCGACCGGTATCGACGAGGACGCCGCCGACCATCGAGCGGTGGTTCTTCCCGTCGTGGCGGAGGTTGGAGGTGGTGGTGCCAGCACCGAGGTTGACCTTCTCGCCGAGCACCGAGTCGCCGATGTAGGAGAGGTGGCCGACGTTGGTGTGGGAGAGAATCAGGCAGTTCTTGATTTCGACGGACTGGCCGATGTGGCAGTTGTCGCCGATGCTGGTGTTGCCGCGGATGTAGCAGTTCGGGCCGATCTTGCAGTTGGCGCCGATGACGACATTTCCCTCGATGAAAACGCCGGGCAGGATGCGGGTGCCGGGGCCGATGTGGACGATGCCTTCGATGACGGCCAACGGATGAACCTCGCCCCGGATGACGTTTTCAGTGAGCGAGGAAACGTAGAGCTCGTTGGCGCGGAGGAGGTCCCACGGGTAGCGGATGGAATGAGGGGACGAGACGTCCCCTCCCCTTAGGTGCCGAGAGAGCGGAATGTTTCCGATCGGGAAATCCTCGATCTTCCGGGTGAGGGAGAGCGAGCAGGGATAGGTCGGTTCGTCAGACATCGTTCAGCCGATTTCCTCGTGGATGGCGGTGGAGAATTTGGTGACCCACGAGCGGACTTCATCAAGCTCGCGGTGTTCCACGAGAACGCGAATTTTGTTTTCGGTGCCGGAGTAGCGGATCAGGTGGCGGCCGTTGTCACCGAACTCGGCGGTGGCTTGCTGCATGAGTTTTTGCAGCTTGGGCAGGGAATCCAGCGGCGGCTTGAAGGGCACCGGCATGTTGGCGAGCTGGGTGGGATACTCGTGCATCACGTTGGCGAGCTGGGCGAGCGTGGCCTTGCGCCCGATCATCATGCGGAGCACCTGGAGCGCGCTGAGGATTCCGTCGCCGGTGGTAACGTGGTCGCCGAAAATCAGGTGACCGGAATTTTCGCCGCCGAAGGAATAGCCGTTTTTCCGCATGCACTCGATGACGCTGCGGTCGCCGACGGCGGTGGTTTCCACCCGGATGCCGTGCTGTTTCATCGCCTCGATCAGCCCGAGATTGCTCATGACGGTGGCGACGAGGGTGTCGTGCTTGAGTTTCCCCTGCTCCTTGAGGCCGATGGCGCAGAGCCCGAGAATCCGGTCGCCACTGACGACTTGGCCGGTCGCATCGGTAAAAATGACGCGGTCGGCATCGCCGTCGAAGGAAATGCCGATATCGGCGTTGTGCTTGCGGACGAGTTCGCCGGCGGCTTCGGGATGGAGCGCGCCGCAGCCTTCGTTGATGTTGAGTCCGTCCGGTTCGTTGCAGACGGTGATCACTTCGGCACCGAGTTCTTTGAAAATGAGCGGACCGATAAAGTAGGCGGCACCATTTCCACAATCGACGACAATTTTCAGCCCGTGCAGCGAGATATTGTCGGCGGTGTGTTTCGCAAACTCGATGTAACGCCCGCGGGCGTCGTCGATCCGGTGAGCCTTGCCGATTTGCGCGGGGGGCAAAGGCGCGGGCTCGGGTTCGTCGCCCATGATGTGGCGCTCGATGAGGGCTTCGATGTCGTCGGAAAGCTTGTACCCGTCAGGCCCGAAAATTTTCATCCCGTTGTCCTCATACGGGTTGTGGGAAGCGGTGATCATGATGCCGGCGGCGGCTCCCATCGATTTCGTCAAATGCGCGACCGCCGGCGTGGGCATCGGGCCGACCAGATAGACGTCCATCCCCATCGAAACCAGGCCGCTGGTGAGGGCAGTCTCCAGCATGTAGCCGGAAATCCGGGTGTCCTTGCCGATGAGCACGCGATTGCGTCTCGGACCGGAGGAACGCAGCACATTGGCAACCGCCTTGCCCATCCGCAGAGAGACTTCGGCGGTGATGGGGAATTCATTCACCCGGCCTCGGATGCCGTCGGTTCCAAATAATTTCATGAGGTGTTTCAATGAGTTCGAAAGGACCGAACTGTTCAAAAAAATCTGAACGAATCAAGACAAAACCCAGTGGATTGCAGGCGTCGTGAGTCAATCTGGGCCCGCTTGGGAAAACGCGCGGATCACGGCCCGGTAAACCACGCTTCTGGGCACCTTGATCCTGTGCTGGAGGGCCTCCCAGGTCGCGCCACGGAGCGGCTCCAGGGTCTTTCGGGCAATCAGCGCCGGCAACACGGTGGCCGCCCGCAAGCGCCTGGATCGCAGCGATTTGGCGTAATTTTCGCCCTCGCCGATCCACTCTTCGGCCCGCACCAGCCACCGCGCATGACAGGCGAGCAGGGCCGCCGGATCATGCAGGTTCGCAACGGGCAGATAGCAGCGACCGGTGGCCAGATCCGCGGCGAGATCGCGCAGGATGTTCACGAGCTGGAGCCCTTTTCCATAAGCGATGCCCTGCGCCAATAACTCCGGCTCAGGCGATTTTGAAAAGCGATCACCCAAGGTGAGAAATCCGAGTTTCGTCCAAAAAGCACCGACGCATCCGGCCACCCGCCATGCGTAATCCTCGAGCGCGGCATCGTCATCGAGCACCACCGGATTTTCACGACTGGCACCGGCGAAGCGCTCCAAATCCAGCGTTTGCCCGCTGGCGATCGTCGCCAGCACCTCGCGCACCAGGTCCGCCTCGCCGTCCGGGAGGCTCCGCAGCCAGGTGAAAATTTCGCCCGAGCATTCAAGCAAATGCCGCTCCCGGGAATCCGCCGTCGCGTTCAGGATCGCAGCCGGCCAGCGCGGCGCGTCCGATTTCGCGGCCACCGCGCGGCTGAATTGATCGAGGCATTGCAGCCGCGCATCTGCGGGAGCCGCCACGGAATCCGCCAGCGTGTCGCTGGTCCGGGCCAGCAGGTAGCCGAGGCTGGCAGCCCCGCGCATCGGTCCGGGGAGCAGTCGCAAGGTCAGATAAAACGACCGCGAAACCCCCTTGAGCACTTGTTTTTCCAATTCACCGGTCACCCGCTCCAAGCAAGGTCTGTCAGCGGGAAATGTCAACCCGCCACACGGTGCGGGTGAACCCTTGCAGCCCGGCGGATGCGGGTTTATGAGTCCGCCCGATGCCGTTCCGACTTGAGAGTGATTACCAGCCTGAGGGCGACCAAGCGCAGGCGATTGCCAAGCTCTCGAAATCGCTGGCGGCGGGAAACTCCCACCAGACCCTGCTCGGTGTGACCGGCTCGGGGAAGACGTTCACGATGGCGAACCTGATTCGAAATCACGGCAAGCCGACGCTGATCATGAGCCACAACAAGACGCTCGCGGCGCAGCTTTACTCGGAGTTCAAAAACTTCTTCCCGCACAACGCGGTGGAGTATTTCGTCTCCTATTTCGACTACTATCAGCCGGAGGCCTACATCCCGCGCAGCGACACCTACATCGAGAAGGACTCGGCGATCAACGACGAGATCGAGCGGCTGCGCCTGAGCACGATGGGCTCGCTGCTGACGCGGCAGGACACGATCGTGGTGGCGTCCGTTTCCTGCATCTACGGCTTGGGCTCGCCCGAGGACTATCAGAACATGATGGTGCCGGTGTGGACCGGGCAGAAGCTGACGCGCGAGGAATTCCTCAGCTCGCTGGTCGGCATGCTTTTCGAACGCAACGACATCGCCTTCGGCCGCGGGAAATTCCGGGTGCGCGGCGACGTGGTGGAGGTGCATCCGGCTTACCTCGACGAGACGGCGATCCGGGTGGAGTTTTTCGACGACGAGGTCGAGCGGATCACCAGCATCCACACGCTCACGGGCCACGCGATCGAGCGCTTGGAGTCGCATACATTTTTCCCGGCGAAGCAGTTCGTGACGCCCGGCGACAAGATGAAGCGGGCGATGCTGGCGATCCGCAAGGAGGCGGACGAGCAGGTGGCGATGTTCGAGAAGGCAGGCAAGCTCATCGAGGCCCAGCGGCTGCGGATGCGGACCGACTACGATTTGGAAATGATGGCGGAGATGGGATTCTGCCAGGGCATCGAGAACTACTCGCGCCACATCACCGGCCGCGAGGCGGGAGCGCGGCCGCACACGCTGCTGGATTTCTTTCCGCGGGATTTCCTGCTGCTCGTCGATGAAAGCCACGCGACGATCCCGCAGGTCGGCGGGATGTACGAGGGCGACAAGAGCCGCAAGACGGTGCTGGTGGATCATGGTTTCCGGCTGCCGAGCGCATTGGATAATAGGCCGCTGCGCTTCGAGGAGTTCATGCAAATGACCGGCCAGCGGGTCTATGTCTCTGCGACGCCGGGGCCGTTTGAAATCGTCAACTCGCGGCCGGAGAACAAGACCTTCATCCCGGTGAAATCGAAAACCGCGGAGGGCAACATCCCGCTGTTTGATTTCAAGAAACTCAAGGTCAAGCCGAGCGGCAACGACGAGCCGGTGGAGAATTTCAATCCGGCCAAACGCGGCACGCCGCTGGTGGTGGAGCAGATCATCCGGCCCACCGGCCTGCTCGATCCGGTGCTGATCCTGCGCCCGCTGAAAGGCCAGATCGACGAGACCATCGAGCTCTGCCGCCAGCGCGTCGAGCGCCACGAGCGCGTGCTGGTGACCACCCTGACGAAGAAAACCGCCGAGGATCTCGCGGAGTATCTGACAGGCACCGGGTTGAAGTGCCGCTACCTCCACTCGGACATCGACGCGGTGGAGCGAGTCGAAATCCTCCGCCAGCTGCGGGCGGCGACCTTCGACATCCTGATAGGAATCAACCTGCTGCGCGAAGGATTGGATTTGCCGGAAGTCTCGCTGGTCTGCATCCTCGACGCGGACAAGGAAGGCTTCCTCCGCAACGAGACTTCCATGATCCAGACCGCGGGCCGCGCCGCCCGCCACATCGGCGGCGAGTGCGTGCTGTTCTGCGACAAAATCACCGACTCGATCCAGGCGCTCATCGACATCACCGAGTATCGTCGCAGCCGCCAACAAGCGCACAACGAGCTGCACGGCATCACCCCGCAAAGCGTGAAACGCGCGCTGCAACACAGCCTCCACACCCACGAACACGCGAAGGAGCACGCCGACAAGCTCAACAGCTCGATGGTCGCCGACGACATCGGCACCTACGACAAGTTGCGGGTGATTTCCGAGCTGGAGGAGGAAATGCGCGAGGCGTCGTCGCGGTTAGAGTTCGAGCGTGCGGCGCATCTGCGGGACCAGATCGCGTCCTTGAAAAACAACACCCCCACCCCGTCGATGAAGCCGGTGAAATATCCCGCCGGGAAAAAGGGCCGCGGACGGAAGGTTTGAGTGCGGCGCAACAACGCTTCACATGTGGTCCGTGGGAAATCTTCTTTGTAAGTAGTCCAGGCCCTTTAGGGCGTCTTAGTGCCCCATGAAGACGCCCTAAAGAGCTAGACGACATACGGCAATCGCCAAATCCGGTCAAAATGTGCTGCCTGCCACTCCCGTGCGTCCAGTGCGAGCCTTCACAGGCAAGATTTTCATTTAAATTCGCAAAGTTTCGCGACAGAAACGGCAGGACTTCTTCGTTTATAAAGTCATGCCACGGATCACGATCACCGTTCCTGAGAAAAACGCCCAGCCCTACCGCTTCCAGCTCGACCGCCAGAAGGTCAGCCTCGGTCGCGGCAGCGACAACGATATCGCGATCGAATCCGGCTCGGTCTCGGTGCATCACGCGGAAATGCGCCGGGTCGAGGGCGGCTACGAGCTCCACGATGCCGGCTCGACGAACGGCATCAAACTCGACGGCGTCCGCTACGAGGTGATCTCCCTGCGCAGCGGCGCGACGGTGAAAATCGGCGACGTCTCGTTTGATTTCCAGCTCAACGACGAGGAATCCGAGGCGCTTGCCCGTGAAAAACCGCCTGAGCCGTCGCCCATCACTCGCGAAGCCGAACTGCCGACGACACCATCGGCCCGCCCCGTGGCGGCCGCCGCATCCTCAGCCTCTGGCGGCAGCGGCTTTGGCGCGACCCTGATTCTACTGGTTCTAGCAGCAGCGGCGTTCTTCGCCGGCCTGGCCATCCGCCACCAAAAGGACACCGGCGGATCGCTCATCGAGGCGATCCAGGCCAAGACTGCGGTGAAAAGCGCACCCGCCACCCCGGTGAAGTGAAAACCGGGGCCGTGGACAGCAGGGCTGTCTCTGGAGTTTGGCCCCTGACTAGACAATTGCCCGGGGTCGCCTTCCCTCCACCGGCGACCTGCTCCGCTTGTTGCGCGCGGAAATCTGGGCCCGGGTGCTCAATCCGGGGACTTTCGACCACTTCGCGACCGATCCGCCCGCGGACACGAGCGCCCAGAAACCCGCGCCAGACCTATCAGCCACTCTACTCGCCGCCGCATAATCAAGAACCGACCGAATCCACCCACTCTCTAACACAAGTTGTCGAGGCCAAACTCCAGACCGCAGCCTGCTGCGGCATGGTGTGAAGCAGGGTCAATGAGCGAACCACCTCCCGCCTCCGCCAGCAGGCTGGCAACACCCGAAAGCGGCACCAGGCGGCACGCAGTCCATGGAACACCATCCGCTCTTGCCAGTTGGCGAATCGCCCGCCATTTTCCCGCACATGTCACGCAGCCACCGCATCACCATCCTCGCCGGAGACGGCATCGGCCCGGAAGTCATGGCCGAATCCCTTCGCCTCCTTAACGCCGTCCAAGCGAAATTCGGATTCACCGTCGCCCGCAGCGAGCACCTCGTCGGCGGCGCGGCCATCGACGCCACCGGCCACCCGCTGCCGCCGGAAACCGTCGCCGCCTGCGAGGCCGCGGACGCCATCCTCTTTGGCTCGGTCGGCGGACCGAAATGGGAATCCCTGCCACCCGACATCCAGCCAGAACGCGGCGCGTTGCTTCCCCTGCGCAAACACTTCGGCCTTTTCGCCAACCTCCGTCCCGGCGTCTGCCTGCCCGCACTCACCCACGCATCCCCCGTCAAACAGGAACTCATCGCCGACGGCTTCGACGTGCTGTGCGTGCGCGAACTCACCGGCGGCATCTATTTCGGCACGCCGAAAGGCCGCGAAGAGCGCAACGGCGAGCCCGTCGCCTTCGACACCATGGTCTATCAAAAAAGCGAGATCCAGCGGATCGCCCGCGTCGCCTTCACCGCCGCCATGGGCCGGAAAAAGCAACTGCTCTCCGTGGACAAGGCCAACGTCCTCGCATCCTCCGTCCTCTGGCGCGAGACTGTCATCGAAATCGCGAAAGAATTCCCCGAAGTCCAACTCTCGCACATGTATGTGGACAACGCCGCCATGCAGCTCATCAAGCGCCCCGGCTCGTTCGACGTGCTCGTCACAGAAAACCTCTTCGGCGACATTCTATCCGATGAAATGGCGATGATCTCCGGCTCGCTCGGCATGCTTCCTTCCGCTTCGTTAGGAAAACAGCGCGAGGACGGCCTCTACTTCGGCCTCTACGAACCATCCGGCGGTTCCGCGCCCGACATCGCCGGCCAGGGCATCGCCAACCCGATCGCCCAGATTCTATCACTCGCCATGCTACTGCGTTTCTCGCTCGGGGAAATCGAAGCTGCCGACGCGATCGAAGCCGCCGTCGCCAAGACCATCGCCGACGGCTTCCGCACCGGTGACATCGCCACCCGCCAGCCCGGCGAGACCAAAGTCGGCACCACAGGCATGGGCGACGCCGTGCTCGCCCGGCTCTAGCAGCGGCAAAATTTATGGACATTTCGGACTCGATGGCCTGGCTGGCCAAGCGCGATGGCAGCGTGGTGATCGGCCATGGTCCGTTCGCGGAATCCGCCGTTCCGCCGTCCGAAGGGGTTTCGTTTTACGTGCAGAATTTCGCGCTGGAGGATGCGAAACCGTGGAAAACCCCGAGCCGCATCGAGCGGACCACCACGGCGGAGCTGAGCGGGCGTTTTCGCGACATCCCGCCGCTGTCCTGTGATTGGACTCCGCTAGACGCCGCGCCGTTTTCGGTGATTTTCCAGGAAGTCATGTCATCGATCCACGGCGGAGTTTTCGAGAAAACCGTGCCGGTGGTCACCGAGACCGGCACCGCACGCCAATCCCCCGGACCTGCGATCCTGGCGGCGATGATCCGCCAGGCCGCACCACTCCACTCCTATGGCTGGGTCCAACAGAACGCTGGTTTCGCGGGTGCGACTCCCGAGCTGCTGTTTTCGCTTCATGGCAACCGGCTCGAAACCATGGCGCTCGCCGGCACCGCCCGCAGCGAGGACCGCGAGGTTTTCGCCGTCGATGAAAAGGAAATCCGCGAGCACGAATACGTCGCTCAAACGCTCGTCTCCAAACTTCTCGACCTCGGCCGCATCACGCGCAGCGCCCGCGAAATCCTCGATCTTGGATCCATCGTGCATTTCCTAACTCTCATCAGCCTCGATCTCCAATCGCCGCAGACGCCGGAAGACCACCTCCGGCGGCTCCATCCCACGCCAGCGCTCGGTCCCCTGCCGCGGACTGCGGAAACTCTCTCACTGCTGCTAGGTTGGCGCGACCGCCTCGGCAGCCCCACCCAATTCGGTGCCCCCTTCGGACTTTGGGATCAAGGCCGATTCGATGCCGTCGTCGCGATCCGCGGCATCTGGTGGGAGGCCGAAAATTTATGGTTGCCCGCAGGATGCGGGATCATCGAAGCGAGCCGACTTGTCAACGAGTGGCGCGAACTCCGGCTCAAACGCGAGGCGGTCAAACGCTTCCTGTTGCCGCCCTGAACGCCAAGTCCGGTCCGGCGATCCCCTCTTGAAAACGCCCACCCGAGCGGCAGGGCGCGAAGTCGAAACTATCACCGATAAGTTTTTAATTAAAAAACATTGATTATTTTAAAAAAACACACAGGATCGCGACGTATTGCTTCACTGAACCATGCCAGTCACCGGTCATTCCCGCCATCTCTACAGCGCAGCGCTGTGGTCTTTGGCTTGCCTCTCGCCCACTCCGGCGGCGGCTTTTGGGACGGCTCAGGTTACCAACCCGATCAGCACGATCGCCCGTGTTTTCGAACCGCAACTCGTTAAGACAGAAGACCGAGTCTTATGGTTGACTAACCGGGTGTCGACCTTGGCCCAGCGCCGCGAGCATGCGATGAAAGTCGGTTTGGGTTACCGGGGTGGCCGCGTCAACGCCCATTCACCAGACCCCACGGTGACACTCGATCTGGGCAGCGAATATCTGATCGAGACGATTTTCCTGATTCCTACCCAGAGAGAGTTTTTAGAAGATTCCGGAATTTTCCCAAAACGTTTTACGATTGAAGTGTCAAATGGGGCGGATTTCGCCCGACGCAGGGTAATTTACACCTCGGGCACCACTCCCCGCTTTTCAGACGGTGCCCCGATGCCATTAGAAGCCCATGACACCGCCCGCTACGTGCGGCTGACCGTGCACGAAGGTCACAAGAAAGGAACGATCGATCTCTTCGGCCTGTCTGAAATCGCGGTGATTTCACAAGGAAATCCTGTTTCATTCGGTGCTGCCGTGACCTGCACGGGAGACATGAATGCGCGCGGCACCTGGTATCCCGAGGCGTTGACGGACGGTCGCACCCCTCTCGGCGTCTGGCAGAACGGCACCGGGCCCATCGCCGAACCCGGCGATTCCGTGGCGGTTTCCAGCGCCACCGAAAGCGTTTCCTGGACCATCGAACTCGAGCAATCCAGCGCTTTGGATCGCATAATCATTTTCCCCTATCAGCTCAACCAGTCCTTCGAATCCTCGATTCTTCCCGAATCGATGACGATCCATCTCCAAGCGGCGGACGGCAGCGAAGAGCAACTGGCCTATTCATGGAGTAATCCCGTGGCAGGCTCCAGCAGCATGACCCCGCTGGTGATTCCTCTCGGCGGAAAATTCGCGAAATGCCTCCGCCTCACCGGAGTCAGCCCCTACCTGCTAGGAGATCAGAAAATTCACGCCCTCTCGGAAATCGAGGTTTGGTCGCACGGTCAAAACTTGGCCAGCGGTCGCCCCGTCACCCGCTCGCACGGTGCCGAAACCTCCGACGTCACCTCCCTCACCGACGGTTACACCTCGGAAAAGCGAATTTCCTCGGTCGGCACCTGGCTCGACCAACTCTCTGAGCGCGGCAAGATCGAACGCGAACTCGCCGCGCTCAAGCCCATCCACCACCAACTCGCTTCCGAAAGCGAACTCAACGCGACCTGGGGCTCCGCGATGATTCTCGGCCTGACATTCCTCATCCCCGTCTTCATCGTCGAGCGCCGGCGCTTGATGTCGAAGGACCAACTCGACCAAATCCGCAAACGGATCGCCTCCGACCTCCACGACGACATCGGCAGCAACCTCGGCAGCATTTCCCTCATCGCCCGCAGCGCCCGCAAGGACCTCGTCCGCCTCCACGGTCCGGAGGAAGTCGCCGAGGATCTCGGTGAGGTGGAATCGATCGCCCGGGAGAGCTCGCTGGCCATGCGCGACATCGTCTGGTTGTTGGAGCGCCGCCAGGACTCGATCGGCGACCTCGTCCAGCGGATGCGTGAAACCGCGGGACGGCTCCTGCGGGAAATCAATTTCACCGTCGAATGCGAGTCCCACAAGACCGCCGCCAAGCTATCGCTCGATGCCAAGCGCCATCTGTTTCTCTTCTACAAGGAAGCGATCCACAACGTGCTGAAACACTCGCACGCCGACCGCGTTTCTATCCGCCTGTGGGATGAGGACGACAAGCTAGCTCTCGAAATCATCGACAACGGCGTGGGCGTGCCCGTGAGTGCAGACCTCAAGCCGGCCGCGGTCAACAAGCTCCAAGACCGCGCGCGGGTGCTTGAAGGCACTCTTCACATCACCTCTTCCAAGGAAACCGGAACTCTCATCCGCCTGCTCGTCAAACGCTCCCACCTCACCTCAAACCCCGCCCTCGCATGATCGCCGAAGCCACCTCCACCCATTGCATCTGGATTCTCGAAGACCACGAGGTGTTCGCCAAGCAGATCCGCCGCCTCATCAGCAACGAGGACGACCTCACCTGCCCGCATCACTTCTCCAGCGCGGCCGAGCTGTTCGACAAGCTGAAGTTCACCAACGAGCGGCCGGACCTGCTGCTTCTCGATCTCGGCCTCCCCCGCCGCGACGGCCTCGAAGTCCTGACCGAAATCCGCGCGCTGCTGCCCGAGGTCAAGGTGCTCATTCTTTCCGCATCCGATGACCGCGACAAAGTTTACCGCGCCATCTGCAACGGCGCATCCGGCTACCTACTCAAGACCTCGGACCCGGACGAAATCCTCTCGGGCATCCGCGACGTGATCCACGGCACCTCGGCGCTCAGCGCGCCGATCGCTAACATGATCCTCCAGGGATTCGCCCGCTACGGTCCGGTCAAGCACATCGAACGGCTCACCCACCGCGAGGAAGAAGTGCTGGGCTTCCTGGTCCGTGGACTGATCAAAAAGGAAATCGCCGACGAGCTCTCCATTTCACAGCACACCGTGGACATGCACCTGCGCTCGGTTTACCGGAAACTGGAGGTCCGCTCGCAGACCGAGGCGGTTTCCAAGGCCCTCCGCCAGGGACTGGTCTGACCCTCCAATTTCGAGTTCGCGCTCAAAAACAAAAACCCCCGGTTCGTCTGACGAACCGGGGGTTTTTCATGAAAGCTATCAGCAGCGGATCAGGCTTCGGCCTCTTCCGCGCCCGCATCCACCGAGATGGTGAGCGTGGCGATGACCTCAGGATGGAGGCGGATTTGCACTTCGGTCTTGCCGGACTTTTTCACCGGCTTCTCCAGCTCGATGGAGTGACGGTCGATGACGATTCCGGCCGCTTCGAGTTCCTTGTGGATGTCCATGTTGGTAACCGATCCGAACGCCTTGCCGCCTTGGCCGGTGGAAAGCACGAACTTCGGCTTGAGCTTGGAAATCTTAGCGGCGAGTTCTTGGAGTCCGACGAGTTCGACAGCTTCACGAGCCGCACGGGCGGTCTTGAGTGCCTCGACGTGGCGGAGGTTCGAGCGGTTGGCTTCGAAAGCCTTGCCTTGCGGGATGAGGAAATTCCGGGCGTATCCGGCGCGGACTTTAACAACATCAGCTTCGGCACCAAGGCCTTCGATTTTTTCTTTGAGAATAACTTGTGCGTTGGCCATGGGAATCAGTGGTAAAAGTTCGTTTGGGGGCGGCGATTTAGGCCTCGCCCCAAAACGAGTCAAGAAGAATGAAGCTTTATTCCTCGCCGAAGCTGAGAATTCCCAAAGACCGAAATATTTCCACTGCGCGGGCTTCCGGTTTCAGAGTTGGTTCAACGGCTTTTTCATAAACTCCTCATCGCGCAGTTTTCTCAAATATTCGAGATAACGCTGCTGGGCCAGCAGATCGGGGTTGTTCGCGGCCGGAGTCTCCTGCCCGTATTTTTTCCACGGCCCGTAGGGAACTTGTCCGGCCTCAACGAAACGCCAGTGGACTTTTTGCCCGGAACGCAGTCCGAGGTAGTCGCGGATGGACGGTGAAAGGTCGATCCCCGCCGCGCCATTCTCGGTCGTCTTCGGTGGTTTGGTGCCGAAGACGAATTCCCAGTCGTCGGTCACCCACGGCCCGCAATCTTCCCATTGGCCGTAACAACTCCGGCTGCCGTTGTAAATCTGGACCCAGCGGCCTTTGCAAACCGTCTTGCCCGGCTCCGGACTCATCCGGCAGAACCACGGAATGACCCTCGCGGCTTCCGGTTTGTGCCTGCCGGCGCCCTGCACGTCGTTATACGGCAGGGCCACGTAGAACGGATTGAGCTTGGGCACGAAACCCTTCGGCCGGAATTCACCGGTCGTGTGGTTCGCCACCCGGTTTGCCGGGTCCGGATCATCATAACCACCATAATTGAACGTCCAGTTCTGGTCCCAGGACGACTTGCAGTTCGGCGTCGGATTGCGCGACGTCGGCTGCTCGCCAATCCAGAAAATCGTGGAAGTCACGTGGGTTTTCCACGGATAGAGAACCCGCGCGGTGGCAGTCGCCGGCGGCCGCACCGGCACCACCGGGCGGCTGCCCGTGGGTACCACCACCTTCGGAGCCGTCACCTGCCCGACCGCTGCCCCGCTGGCGAAAACGCCAGGCACGGCCAGAAAGAGCAGAAGGGTTTTGAAACGAAATCGAACCATGACACTTGGATCGACGGAGATTTAGGCAATCGACCGGGACCGCCCCGGCGCCGATTCACTCATCCGTGCCGGAATCGTTTCCGTAGAAACTCTTGATGTATCCGTACTCGACGAGCGTGTCCTGCCAGGGCGCGAGCACGTTCGGATCCTGGAAAATCCGTCCGGCGATCGCGAGCCACTCTTCCGCCTTGATCAGGTCGTTGCTGTCGTAGGCGAGCGCCGCCTGCGCGTAGTAATAAAACGGCGAGTCATCGAGGAAATCGTATTTCCCCGCAAGGATCGTCACCTCGTCGTTCAAGCCGAGCTTCTTCTTGCAGAGCAGGATCTTGAACTCCACCAACCGGCCGAGCGCGACATTCTCCGGCGGCAGCATCTTCATGATTTTCTCGAACAGATCGACGGACTTCTTCCACTCCTTGGTGACGAAATAAACCTCGCCGATGTTGAACTCGATGCTGGCGTTGTCCTTGGTCAGGGCGCGGGCCTTTTCAAACTGGTCGAGCGCCTTGTCGAACGACCGCATTTCCACGAAGCAGCTGCCCCGCAGGTTGTAGATCTCCGGGCTGTCGGTGAAAATCTTCGCCGCCTTGTCGAGTTCTTCGAGGGTTTCAAAAACCCGCTTCTGTTGGAAAAGACGGTTGCCCTCGCCGAGATGCTTGATGAATTCATTGCGGCTTTCCTCCGGAAGATTGAGGAATGCCTGCTGGTTGGGCATCAAAGCCTCCTTGTTGATGACCGGGCTTTTATCGACGGCGGCGGTCTTGTCTTGAGCCGAGAGCGGGGCGACCAAAACGAACAGGGAGAGAAGGGAGATGGATTTCATAGGCGTCTGTTGAAGCGCAAATTAAACAGAGAATTCGGAAACGGCAAGCCGTCGTTCATGCGGATTTCTCCCCTCTCCCAGAGCCATTTCATCTGGAACGGGTGATCTACCTGAAAAATCTCTGCCTCCCGCAGAAATAGTGCCTAAACATCCGAAATGGGCATTTTAACGATCTTTCCCACTCAATCCCCGGATTTTCTCAAAAATCAACCAACTGTAAAATACTGTTGAAACATCCACACCGGACGTGTAAACACTCTTCCAGATGAAGCCATGCCCGCCCTCGTCCGTGCCGGCGTCTCCAACGAAATCCACCGCCTGCTCGCCGCAGGCATAGGCACTTGGCATAGGCACTTGGCATAGGCACTTGGCATAGGCACTTGGCAGCTATCCGCTGGGCAACGATGCCACTGCCCTTCCGCTGTCCTCGCTGAGTTCCATCCTGGTTTGATTCCTTGCCGATCTCACGGCGCGCAGGCTGCAGCCTGCCTCGTGAAGTGCGCCGGTCACAGATTGCCGTTGGGCATCTGCGCTCTTTCCGCCAACCTCACCAAACGCGAGCGGATCCGGGATCAAGCGCCACCCAGCGGAGTCTTCAATCCCTCGGCAGCGGCAAGCTCGATTTGGTTCGCATCGAACGACAGAAACTCCTTGGCATCGAGATCGATGGCAGTGGCGATGTGCAGGATATCGAAACTGCGGTGCCCGCCGCCGAAAGTGCGCGCTTTGGAAATGCGCTCGCCGGTGACGAGGATGTTGATGAAGTCGATTTCCACGGAAGTCACGAGGCCATCGCGCAGGTCATCACCCAAGTCCGAGAGCATTTTCTCCGCCTCATGAAAGGGGTAGCCAACATTGCGGTTTTTGCTGTACCGGAATGCTTGGAAGCGTACGGATTGCCGGAATTCCCAGAGCAACAACCGCGTGACATGCAATGACTCGGACATCGCCCCACGGTAGGCCACGGCCCGATCCGAATTGTCCTGCGGCCGATAGAGGGCGCACAGGAATGAAGTGTCGGGGTAAGCGATCAACTGCGGTCTCCGAGTTCGGCCTCCCGCATTTCCTTGACTTCCTCCGCAGTGAACACCCGGTCGCCCCAGGTTTCCTTCATTCGCCGGCGGTGGGTCTCGGCATCGAATTTCCGCACATCCCCAGTTCCCGGCGGCGAAAGTCGGGCCACCGGCTTGCCGTGCTTGGTGATTTCGATATCCTCGCCATCGGCCAACCAGGCTTCCACCTTGCCGAAATCATAGCGTAAGTCCCTGACTGTCAGTGTTTGCATTGTTGTGATGATTAATTTCATCACAAATTACCATCTTTGCCACCGCCGTCAAGCGCCTTCCCAAAAAATGTCCGGACTGCCATGTTTTACGCGGCCCAATTATTCCTTTCCCGTCGCGGTCTCTGTGTGCCGCGTGATGTGTCGATCATCTGTCATGACCCGGATCGCTGCTTCACATGGTGCGATCCGGCGGTTTCCCACTTCAGCTGGGATGCCCGTCCTGTGTGGGCTCATGTAAGCCGATGGGTCAACCAGATCGCGGCCGATCCATCCCGGCTCGCCCTTCGCATCCACAAACACCACGCCGATCGGCATGTCGGGCTGACTGTCGGCCAAATGGATCATTTCCGCCTCCGCCCGTTCGCACATTTCGATCCACTCCATTTTCATCTCGATGGGATCCAGATGGCGGGCTTTCATTTCATCGAGTTCTCCCCGCACGGTTTTTGCGAAACGGCGCATCATTTTGAGCGGGAACAGCGGGCTGAATCCCTCGTCCTTGCCGCAGGCCGCCCACACGATGGCTTCCAGCGAATACAGCCTGCCAAGTTCGAGAATATCGACGTAGTCGCGGGTTTCGGTCCGTCCCGAAACCGCCAGAGCCTTGTTCACCGCCATGTCGAACAAATGCAGCCGCCAACCCAGCACCGGATCATGGACGATCGGGAAAAACCGCCATGCCGTGTCGTGCGCCCAATCCAGCGAAACATGGTCCGCACCGCGTCGCACGTCCGCCCGGCGGAACGAGGTGAGCGTATCCCAACTGCCGTAGCTTTCATTCGGGGTCACCTCATATCCGGCGGAACGCAATGCCGCCGCATCCCGTTCGCTCGCCTCGGCAAGCGCCTCCACGGCATCGTGGAAAAAACCAAAATCGGCTCGCCTGCGAGCCGCGCTCTTTCCCGGAGTTAATGGGTTTTCTCCGGGATCCAGGGGCCGCCCTTCGTAGCTGTAGCGAAGCAGGGCGGCCCCGCACTTTCGGGGCACCCTGGTAGTGCGGACTTCAGTCCGTATGCCTTTAAGGATTCAAGACGGGCAGTCTGTCCATCCCGGCACGAGTGCGGCAAGCTCTGCTGCCGCCTGCGGGGGATGGAGCTCTGCTCCATGCGGGGCGGAGCTCTTTGTTCCGCGGAAGACGCTCCGCACCGCATCCCGCCTCCGGGCAGGAAGTGGCCATCGTGCTGGAAGACAGCGCGGGGCGCGTGGTCGGGATTGAAATGAAAGCCAGTGCCACCAAGGAGGCCACTGAGCGGATTTTGAATTCACTCGGACTCACGCCGACCGAGGCGATCCGGCTTTTCTACCGTCAGATTGCCGCGGTGACAAGTTTCCAAATCCTGATTTTACCAAGGGCGACATCATCCCCGCCAATGCGAAGCACGACTGGAATCTCGGAGCTCATGACTCAGGTCGGAGGTCCGCACGTCCTCCCGCTCCCTGCCTTTCGCCCGTTGTTCACGGTTCTGGGGGGTGATTGTTCACGGTGCCCATTACAAGCCTGTTCAAATCACCACTCCAGAAAGGCGAAAGCCGCTCAACTCCTTGAAGTTGAACGGCTTTCATTGGTTGCGGGAAGAGGATTTGAACCTCTGACCTTCAGGTTATGAGCCTGACGAGCTACCTGGCTGCTCCATCCCGCGATTTGAACCATGCGCCTTTCGGCGCGGGGCGGCATAGTTACGGGTGGCGGACGAGGCTTGCAAGGGAAATTTTGCCTTTGTTTGAAGTTCGTGCTCTTCTCGCGGCGTGATGATTTCCAGCCCTGCGATGCCCCCTCTTTCCGACGCCGAATGGAAGGACCACGCGGCCGCGCATCGGGCGCGGGCGGAGCGGTGGACCTTGCCGGCGCGGAGGCGGCGGGATCATGGCGAGCCGCATCCGGTGGAGGATTTTCTGTTCCAGTATTATCCCTATCCGTTCGTGCTGTTGGAAAATTGGCAGCCTGGGTGCGGGGTGGCGTTGGAGTGGAGCGCGGCGGAGGAATCTGCCGCGCCGCGGATGTTTTCGGCGCGTCATTATTCCGAGCGGGATGGATTTCTGTTTGCGGATCCAGAGCGTCTGTCCGGGAAGGAGCGGGAGCGGCTGATATGGATTTCCGAACTGCTAACGGCGATACGGGACCGCGCACCGAATTTCGCGTGCCATGGGCTGCACGAGTGGGCGATGGTTTACCGGGGCAAGGAGGTGCGGCACGAGAAGACGACGCCGCTGCGCCTGCCGCAGGCGGAGATCGACGCGCTGGTGGAGTCGCGGGCGATCTGTTGCTCGCATCATGACGCGTTCCGGTTTTTCGCCGGCGAGGCGCGGCCGATGAACCGCTTGCAGCCGACGCTGGAAAGTCGGATTTCGCTGGAGCAACCGGGCTGCGTGCACGCGAACATGGATCTCTACAAATGGGCGGCGAAGTCGATGCCGTGGATCGGGACGGAGCTGCTGTTGGACTGCTTCGAGCTGGCGGTGGAGCTGCGGGACCTGGACATGCGGGCGAGTCCGTATGACCTAACGAAGTGGGGCTGCATGCCGGTCCGCATCGAGACGGCGGAAGGCCGCAGGATTTATGAAATGGAGCAGCGGCGGCTGGCGGCGGCGGCGGCGCTGCTGCGGGAGAGGTTGATTGGGAAGTTGGAAGTGATCAGTCAGCAGTGATCAGGGAGAGAGAAGAGAGAAGAGAATGAATGCGGAGCGACCGGTGATCGCCGCTACACTCCTTGCCAGTGGAGTTTCTGGCGCAGCGCGCCGTAAAAGGTGCTGCCTTCGAGACGGAGGAGGTGGAATGAGCGCGCCGCCTTTTTCACTTCGATCCGGTCGCCGGGGCCGATGTGGATGTTGTCGCGGCCATCGACGGTGAAAATCATCGGGCCGCTTTCGCGGTCCTCGGACGAGAGTTCGACGGTGGCGTTGTCCGCTAGAACCAGCGAGCGCTGGCTGAGGCTGTGGGGGCAAATGGGGGTGATCACGAAAACCGCGGCGCAGGGCACGATGAGCGGGCCGCCGGCGGAAAGCGAGTAGGCGGTGGAGCCGGTGGGCGTGGCGACGATCAAGCCGTCTGCCCGATAGTCGTTGAGCAGCTCGCCGTTGACGCGGGCTCGCAGCGACACGAGGCGTCCGGTTTCGCCACGGGCGAGCGTGACTTCGTTGAGGGCGATGAAGGATTCGGGCGGCTTTCCCTGGCGTTGGACGGTGGCTTCGAGAAGCGTGCGGACGCTGGTGGTGTAGCGGCCTTCGGCGACGGCGGCGGCGAAGATGTCGAGCTCGTCGTCCTTGCAACTGGTGAGGAATCCGAGCGTGCCGATGTTGATTCCGGCCACGGGTTTTTCGAAATTCCCGAGCCGGGAAACGGCGTGGAGCATGGTGCCGTCGCCACCGAGCACGGCGGCGATTTGCACTTGCCGGGCAAATTCGGAGGCCGGAATGCCACCGTCTTCGCCGGCGAGCTGCGCGGTTTGGTCATCCAGCACGACGTTGCAGCCTCTGGATTTCAGCGCGGCCCGCAGCGCATGAAGGGTGGGAAGCGAGCCTGGCTTGTGAGGGTTGACGAGGATTCCGACGTTCACGATGGGGTAGCTAACGAATCATTGGCCCGGCTGGCAAGCGCCGGTTCTAGGCCACGGCGATCCTGGATGGCGCGATGAGATTTTGCACGGCCGGAATCAGTTCGCACAATTCATCGACGACGATGAATTCGCCGTCATCGCACCAGGTGCCGAGCATTTCGATAAGCGGGGTCCAGAAGGATTCGCCGTTGGCGTCCTTGCGGTTGAAGATAATGACGGGTTTGCCGATCATCGACGGATGGCCTTGGTGTTTGAAAATCATCAGTGCGAGCATTTCCTGGACGGTTCCCGAGCCGCCGGGAAAAATCACGAACGCGTCAGAATTACGGATCATGACCTGCATACGGGTGTAGATGTCCGGCATTAGCCAGAAACTGGAGAGCCCGACCGGAAGCCCTTCGAGCTCGATGATGTGCGGGACATTCGAGCCGCCGGTCCAGCCGCCGGCATCCACCGAACCGCGGACGACTTCTCCCATGATGCCGGAATTTCCTGCACCGGAAACGCAGCCAAGGCGGTTTTGCGCGAGCTGTTTTCCGAACTCGTATCCATCACTGAGATAGGCGGGATCCTCGATGGAGGCCGAGCAGAAAACGCAGACATTGCCTTCGTGATCGAGCGGCAGCGGAGCCTCGAAGGAGTCCATGGTGTTGGTCACGGTTTTCTCGCGACCCACGCTCGGAAGTCCCTCGCGGCGGGTGCTTTCGAGGATTTCGAGAACCTCTTCCGGCGACTCGGCGAGCAGCAGATAGTCGGTGTGGTTTTGCTTCACCGTGCCGAGGCTGTTCAAGTGGGTGAGCAGGGTGAACAGCCGGTCCCAAGAGCCGTCGGAGTTGAGTAAAACCGTCGGTTTTCCGGAGAGATTCACATCCAGCGTCTGATAGCCGACGAAGACGGAGACGGCTTTGAACAAGTCCTCAAGCGTGGCACCGGGCGTGAAGACGAAGGCGTCGGACTCGATGATTTTCCGCTCGATGTTGGAGAGGGAAATCCGCTGATCGCCGTTGGAATTGTAGATGTCCCAGCCCTTGCTGAAGAGGCTGTATAGAAGGCATGCGCGGACTTCGCGGTTGGGGTCCTTTTCTCCACGGACGGTTCCTGCGAGGCGAACTTTGGGCATTTTTTGAATGGGTGAGCGAACAAGGGCGAGGGAAACGCCGTTGCAGAGAGTGAAGCGCATGGATGGATTCTTGCAAGCGGCAGTTCGCGGAGGAGCAACCGTGGCGATCTGATATCGACATCCCCGCCTCGGCGTTTCATCGTCTCCGTGCGCATGAATTCATTCAAAGCCATCCCGCTGATCCTTTTGGCCACCGTCCTGACGGCGGCCGCCGCTCCACGATTCGCGCTGGTCCGGGTCAAGGACCTCTACACCTCCCTGCCCTCGACGACAGCCCTCCAGCAGCAGATCAAGAGCGAGCGCGACTCAATCATGAGGGACCAGCGGGCCGAGCAACTCCGAAAGATCATCGGCGAGCTCCAAGCGCTCCAGGCCCAGCTCTCGGACAAAACCAACCCGCTCGACGAGGCGACCAACCGCAAGCTCGCCCGGACCTATGAAATCAAACGCCAGGAAGCACAAACGCTTCAGCAGGAGTTCGAAAATTTCAAAACCGAGCAGGAGAAGCTGATCAATCGCAAGATGGTCGAGGGTATGCGCGCCTCGCTCGACCGGATCGCAAAAATGTCCAGCCAGATCTCCAAGGAGCGGGGTTATGACGTGGTGTTCGACGGCTCTGGCGACACCAACACTGGGGTGCCATTCATCTTATTCAGTAAAGACGCGCCCGATCTAACCGCCGACGTGCAAGCAGCGCTGAAGGACAGCGAGTCGGCCGCCGGGAAGCCCAAATAAATCCTCCGTTTCTAATCACCATGGAACTCCTCACCGAAGCGCTCAAACATCCATTCACCTGGGGCCTGCTGCTCGGACTGCTGATCGCCGCCTTCATTTGGAAGGCCGGCTTCACCGCCCGTCGCAACGTCGCCCGCGATCTCATGCGGGTGGAAGGCGAGTTGAAAAACCTCCAGGGCCACCTCAACACCCAGCTCAAAATCACCGCCAGCGGCAATGATTCGCTGCAAGCCGAGCTCGACTCGCTGCGCAAACAGAACGAAATCCTGCGGGTCAACAACGCCGCTCTCCAACAGAAGCCCGGCCGCGCCGAGCAACGGCTTTTACAAATCCAGGAAATCGCGATCCGCACGATGCGCCAGCAGGCGCCCGGCTTCGCCCCCGCCTGGGAGAACGCGCTCCGCGATGCCGAGGCGGAGGTCAACGCCGCTGAGTCCGGCCTGACCAAACTCGTCCGCCGCGTGATCCCCGGGCTCGGGTCATCCGCGAAAGCTGCTAGAATCACCACCGGCGACGTCAACGATCAGCCGTGATTGAAGCCCGTCGGCTTGCGGCCTCGGAGGTAGTCGGCGGCGGACATCTTACGGCTGCCGTCGGGCTGGACGGTTTCCAGGCGGAGCGCTCCGCTGCCGCAACCGACGACGAGCTGACCGTCGGCGATGGCGATCTCGCCGGGTGATAGGTGCTGGTCGATGACCGTGACGGGCGGAAAGATTTTCAAGCGCTTGGCGCGGCCGTCTTCGGTGGCGAGGGTGAAAGTGCCCGGCCACGGATCGTAGGCGCGGATGCGGCGCTCGATGGCGGCGGCGTCCTGTGACCAGTCGAGCCGGCCGTCGTCGCGCTCGAGCTTGGAAATATAACTGGAGGCGGCGGCGTCCTGCGGGATGCGGGGCGCGGTGCCAGCGGCGAGCAGTTCCAAGGTTTCCGCTAACACGGATGGGGCGAGTTCCGCCAGACGGTCGTGGAGGCTGCCACCGGTCTCGTCGGGAGTGATGGGAATCGACGTGGATAGAATCATGTCCCCCGCATCGAGCTCGCGGACGACGTGCATCGCGGTGATGCCCGTTTCGCGGTCCCCGGCGTCGATGGCGGCCTGGATGCAGGCGGCGCCGCGATATTTGGGAAGCAGGGAGGCGTGGAGATTGATGATGGCCTTGCTGGCGAGGGTGAGAATGTTAGCCCGGAGGATCTGGCCGTAAGCCATGACGACGAGAACCTCCGGCTCCAAGGCGGCGAGCTCCGCGGTGATGTCGCCGATCTTTTCGGGCTGGAACACCGGAATCCCGGCGGCCAGCGCCTCCACCTTGATCGCGGGCGGAGTGAGCGTCTGGTGGCGGCCGGTCGGTTTGTCAGGCTGGGTCACCAGCGCGATGGGACGCAGCCCGTGCTCCAGCAAGTGACGGAACGCCGGTAGGGCGATCTCGCCGGTGGCGATGAAAATAAGCCGCATGGGTGAAACAGGTTAGACGACGTGCTTCGCCATTTCATCATACACCGGCAGGCTGGTGATGCGCTGGATCATGTCCGCAAGGACTTTGACCGGCGGCTGGGTCGCGTTGATGGTGGTGATCAGCCCGTCCGGATAGAATTCGAGGATCGGCTTGGTTTCCGCCTCGTAAGTGGCGATGCGTTGGTCGATGACCTTGTCGCTCGCATCGTCGATGCGGTTGTCCTTGAGCGCCCGCTTGCGCATGCGGCGGGCGAGCTCGTCGCGGTCCGGGCAGGAGAGATGGAAAACCTGATGGACCTCGATGTAGCGGCTGAGGATTTCCGCTTGGCGGACGTTGCGCGGGATGCCGTCGAGGATGAGGAAATCGATGTCCGGCTTGTAGAGATAGGCGTCGCTGAGGTTGTCGATCTGCGCCTTCCACAGCGCGATGGTCAGCTCGTCGGGGACCAGTTCGCCGCGGCTTGAATAGTCCACGAACTGCTGGCCGAGCGCGGTGCGGGTGTCGAGCGAGCGGAACACGTCGCCGCAGGCGCAATGGAAAAACCGGGGCACGCTGCCGAGGATCTGGCCTTGAGTGCCTTTTCCCGAGCCCGGCGCGCCGAGGATGATGAATGCGGGTCTTTTGATTTTGCTCTCGGACGGTGTCATGGGAGAGGGGAAACTAGAACGCCCACCCCAAACGGCAAGCACCGATCACGACTTCGATGCGGCGAGGAACACGATGAAAGGCACGATCAAGGCGACGTCCGCCAGCACCCGCATGGCATCCATCGAGAATCGCGCGCGAACGCGGTTGACGATTTGCAGCAGCGCGGCCCCGGTCAGAATCGCATAGAAAAACGGCCGGGTGATCACATCCGGATCGCGCATGGCGAACACCAGCGAGGCCGCGCCTAACAATGTCAGCGGCAGTGTCAGCGACAATTCATCGGACGCCTTGATCTCCGGATCGGACGAGCGGTTGGCGTGCTCCCACAGGTCGATGGCGGAAATATTGAGAATGCACAGGACCGCGAAACAAATCAGCTCGGGCGATTGGAGCAGGTCCTGCTTGTCAAAGCCGGTGTAGGCATGGGCGAGCATCGCGGTGCCGTAGGCGAACGAAACGCCCGCCAGGATGTTTTTCCCATACGGAAGATCGTTAGGCCCGGTCGTAGGAAAAACCGACAAGGTGAAAAATCCCGCGACCATCAGCGTGACAACGATGGCGTAGCTGTAAACCGTCACGGGCATTCCCGTGATGACCAGAACCAGCGCAGCGACTCCGGCGACCACCGCTAACACGGCGAAGCGCCGCCGGTGCTTCCGATGAAAGTCGTGACGCGCTTCGAGTTTCTCCGGCGAACAGCCCCGGATCGATGCGTCCAACAGACGGTCCACCACGTAGATCAGCCAGACCATTAGACCCAGCGAGATGTAGGCACCCCACGGCAGGTATTCGACCCGCCAGGTTTTTGCAAACATGTAGAGCCAAGCGACGGCGACCAGCGGAGCGTCCAGGCTCAACAAGTTGGGAATGAGCCAGAATGGCTTGCGACGCTCGGAAGGCACGACGGGCGGACCTTCCGCGACCGCCCCGACGAACGCAAGCGCTCATTGCCCGCGATTTGCTAGCGGAACTTGAAATTCAAAGCAGTCCGACCGCCCGTCGCACGCGGTCGAGCACCTTCGCGGCCTCCTCGCGCGCACGCAGCGCTCCGGCGGCGAGCACTTGATCCACGTAGCAGGGATCGGCCTCGATTTCCGCCCGGCGGACGCGCATCGGGGCGAAAAAATCCCAGTAGGCGTCGGCCAGCCGCTTCTTGAAATCACCGTAACCGAAGCCGCCGTTTTCGTGATCGGCGAACATCGCTGCGTAGTCGGCCGGACTGGCGAAGAGCTTGTAGAGCGCGAGAATGGTCGAGCCTTCGGTGGGCTTCGGCGCTTCCACCGGGGTCGAGTCGGTGGTGATTTTCATGATGAGTTTCTTGAGCGGCGTCTCCTCGCCGAAGATGGGCAGCGTGTTGTGATAGCTCTTGCTCATCTTGCGACCGTCCAGGCCTAGCACCACCGCGGTGTCCTCGCGGATGATCGGGTCCGGCAGGACGACGGTGCCGTCGCCGTAGGTCTCGTTGAACTTCCCCGCAAGGTCGCGGGTGACTTCCAAGTGCTGTTTCTGGTCCTTGCCGACGGGCACCTTGTTGGAGTCATAAAGCAGGATGTCCGCCGCCATCAGCACCGGATAGGCGAACAACGCGTGATTCGCGGCGATGCCTTGCGCGGTTTTGTCTTTGTAAGAGTGACATTTCGCCAGCAGGCTCATCGGACAAACGGTCGAGAGCAGCCAGGCGAGCTCGTTGACTTCCGGCACGGCGCTCTGGCGGAAGAACACGGCGCGCGCGGGGTCGAGCCCGCAGGCGAGGAAATCCACCGCGAGCTCGCGGACGTTTTCGCGCAGCGCGGCGGGATTCTGGGAGGAGGTCATCGCATGATAGTCCGCGATGAAATAAAACGCCTCGCCCTCGTCCTGGAGACGGACGGCAGGCTCCATCGCGCCGAAGAAATTGCCGACATGAAGTTTTCCGCTGGGCTGGAGGCCGGTAAGGATTCGCATGGCGCGGAGCATGGATTCCGCGCGGGGAATCGGTCAAGCGGCGAGGTGAACCACCGCCGGCTCTGAGGGTATAAGGAATTTTGTGTAAGTTGACTTCTGCCTTGTGGAGCAAGCCGCGCTTCGGGTTCCTGCTCATTTCTCGCCGAGCACCTCGGCCAGCAGTCCGATCATCGCCTGCGCGGCTTGTTTGCCGGTTTCCAAAACCTCGTGATGATCCAAGGTGGCGGTGGTAATGCCCGCGGCCCAGTTAGTCAGGCAGGAAAAAGCGGCGACGGGCAGACCTAGCGAGCGGGCTTGGATGGTTTCAAGCACGGTGCTCATGCCCACGGCATCCGCGCCGATCGTGCGCAGCATCCGGATTTCCGCAGGCGTTTCATACTGCGGACCGCGCAGCCCGGCATAGACGCCTTCATGCAAAACCATGCCGGTGGACGCCGCCGCGGTGCGGAACTCGGCGCGCCAGACGGCGTCGTAGGCGACGGACATGTCGATGAAGTCCGGGCCTTCCAGCGGTGAAGTGCCGGTGAGGTTGAGGTGGTCGCTGAGTATCATCCAAGTGCCGGGCGCGAAGTCGGGGTTCAAAGTGCCCGCCGCGTTGGTGAGGATGAATTTTTGAATCCCCTGCTCCGCCATCCAGCGCACGCCCGCCGTGACGAGCCGCGGCCCGTGGCCTTCGTAAAGATGCACCCGTCCCTTCATCAGGACCACGGGAGTGCCGCCCAATTTCCCGAGGATGAACTTCCCCGCATGCCCCGGCACCGAGGACGCCGGCAGCCCGGCCTCGGCGAACGTGACTTCGCGCTCGACGGCAACGGTTTCGGCTAACAATCCCAATCCAGACCCCAGGACGATTCCAATCATGCGGGGATGATAGTGAATTTAGCGGATGATGGAACTGAAAAGCTCGCCTCAAACCGCGGCGCGCGCCTTGCCATTTCCCTCGATGGCGCGGGCGATGACGCCGAAAACCAGGATCGCGAGGATGACGATGTAGAACAGCCAGATGGTCCCCTTCCCCGCGGTGAAGCCGTAGTTGTGGAGGCCCACGCCGAGGAAATTCACGTGCCACCAGGAGAAGGTGACGACCGCGCCGGTGAAGACGGCGGCGAAGTGCAGGCCCCATTCCTTGATGTAGCCGCCGAGGCGGGCGTGGAGGATCGAGAGTGTCCACAGCACGATGAGCAGCGCGCCGTTTTCCTTGGGGTCCCAGCCCCAGAAGCGGCCCCACGAGTCGTTCGCCCAGACGCCGCCGAGCACGGTGCCGACAAGTGATAGAAACAGGGTGAGACAGATCATGCCGTAAACCGCGCGGGTCAGCGAGCGGCGGATGTCCTTGTCGCCGTCGTCGAGGCCGAGGCCGCGCATGAGCAGATAGATGAAGGAAAGGAAGGCGCTCAGCAGTCCGGCGGCGTAGCCGAGCGTGATGGTGAGCACGTGGATGGTGAGCCAGTAGTTGGAATCCAGCACGGCGACGAGTGGGTCCATGTTGTCCTTGGCGTCGCCGAGCTCGAAGCGCCGGGCGAGGATGATGAGCAGCGTGCCGAGGATGGGCGCGACACCGAGGGCGAAACGGCGGCGGGTCATCCACTCCATGATGAGCGCGATGAGCACGGCGGTGGCGGCGATGAAAATGATGGTGTCGTAGAGATTCCCCACCGGCGGGCGCTGCATGATGATGCAGCGTTTCACGATGGGAATGATGCAATAGACTAGACCGGCGGCGGTGGCGGCGAGGGTGGTCCAGTAAAGGATGAGGGCGGCCTTCCCCTGACCTGCGGTGCACATCGCGAGCGCGGTGATGGTGCCGAAGATGAAGAAGACGAGCGCGTAGAGGAACCAGTTTTTCTGATAGTAACTGGCTTCGAGCGGGACATGGCGGTATTCGCCGCGGGCTTCGGCGCGCTTGGCGAGGCGGTCGCGAAGGGTGACGAGTTCCTTGCGGAAAGCGCTTTCATCACTGACAGAGCGGGCGGTGGTTTCGAGGACCTTGATGTCGGCAATGGCGAGTTGCGGGTCGATCTTCGTCTCGGTGATCGGAACCATGATCGCGTTGCCCGCGCTGAGCCAGATGGGCTCCTTGGGGTCGGCGGGCGGCAGGATGAAGAGCCCGAACTTGGCGAAATTCGCGGCATCGAAAACCTGCTGCATCAGACCCTGGAGATGGGAATCCATCGCCTTCCCCTGCGCTTGGGACTGTGAGATTTGCTGGCGGATTTGCGGCGCGGTCGCCATCACCGCGCTGATGTCGGCGTGTTGGTCGGGCGCGCCGTTCTTGCCGGAACCGTGAAGGGTGACGCCGAAACGGGCGAAGCCGAAATAACCGATCAAGCTCTCATAGTTGCGGAGATTGTAGGCGAGATCGATGGTCTGGGCCTGGACGGGATCGCGCTTGTCCTTCTCGACGGCCTCGTAGGTTTTCGCGAGCTCAACGAGTTTCTCGCGGCCGGGCTCGATGTCGGCGTAACTGTAACGGTCGCGCTTGCCGCGCGGTTTCACGCCGATGGCTTCGAGCACCGCGGAATTGTCGATGCGGAAGGTCGGCAGCTTGATGGCGAGCTGCGGGCGAAAGAGCGAGTCCATCAGCCAAGCGGTCGGCTTGATTCTAACCACCTTGCCGCCGCTACCTTCGACTTCCATCGAACGCGCGCCGTGCAGGCCGAGCATGGTGAATCCGGCGAAGGTCGAAAGCGGCTTGATCCGGCCACCGTTTTGGACGGGCAGAGTCTCGGCGATTTTGAGCGTTTCCTCGGACCACGGGGTGTAGCCCTCGACCTGGCGGACCTCGCCCTTCGGCATGTTGTCGATGACGAGGTTGGTGAAAATCGCGACGAGCACGAGCAGCGCGAGGGCGGCGGCGATCCAGCGCCCGGCTTTGGAAGATGAGTTAGACATGGCGTTTCTTGCGTGAGCCGGCAGCGAGGAAGGAGCCGAGTTTGATCAGGAAGGTGACGGCCATCCCGAAGGCGACGATCCAGAGGCTGTATTCCGGCCACTTGTCGGCGGGGTTTCTGACGATTTCAAAAACGGAATACATCCTCTCGCCCGGACCGGCACCGGGCGGGCCGTAGCTGGCTTGGAAGAAGGTAAGTCCTTCGTAGCGCATCGGCTCGTTCATCTGGATAGTGACCTTGGCCTCGCCGCCGTTCTCGATGCGGGTGACCTCGCTGACGAACTTGGCGGGCCGCATGGTGCCGGGGTGGAAGGCGGCGGTGAACTTGTCGAGCTTGAGCGTGAACGGCATCACCCACAGCCGCTTGCGCATGTCCACGGTGAAGACGCGGTCCTGATAGCGATAGGAAAACGGATGAAAGCTGGCACCGGCAAGAATGAACGGCTCGGACTTGGTGCCGTCGCGGTGGAGGATGCGGGCGTAGCAACCGGCGGTGAATCGCTCGGCCTCCTCGGCTTTCGCGAGCTTGGGCTTTTCCATCAGAAAATAACCGTCGGCGATGAGTTGCTGGCGGTCCGGCGCGCGCTCGTTGGCGGAGACGGGCACCGCGTTGTTCAGATAACCGGTGAGCTGGAGGTCGAAGGGCAGCTCGGGCAGCCGGAAGGTGCGGAGCTTGGCGTCCTGGAGATTGTCGATGTCCTTGCCGCGGATGACGTGGATTTGCCCGGCCTTGCCGTCCTTGATCTCGGTCACCTCGACGACGTATTCGAAGTAGTCCTCCGCCGCGTTAGAAGACTCGCCTTCGCCGACGGCCATGTTTCCGCGCTCGGAGAAATGGTGGGCCACGCCGCCGCCGGCGAGCATGAAGATAATGCCGAAGTGGGAGATGAGATTTCCATAGTGCCGCCAGCCTTTGCGAATCCGGACGATGCCGCCGAGGATGAGATTGAGCAGCAGCACGGCGCAGACCCAGTAACCGCCGGGCAGGGGCAGCGGGACCATCTTGCCGTTGAGCTCGGGGAGCAGGAAAAAGGACTTCCAGTCGAAATACTTGGTGAGCGTCGGATAGAGGCCGTTGTCGATCTGCTCCAGCGTGGCGAACCAGGTCAGCAGGCCGAGCAGCAGCATCGTGATGGTGGCGAGCCCGAAGCCGGAGAGCACGTCGTAGATTTTCCAGCAAATGGATCGGGGGGCTTTGCCGAGCGGCGGTGTTTCGGGAATTTCCATGATCAAATTAGACGGGTCGCGATACGAAATTTCAGCGGCCAATCATTCAGCCATCTTCAGGCTCTTTGCGAAGCTTTCGAGGACCGGCGTGGCGGCTTCGACCTCGGCCTTGGGGCCCACCATTTTCACGGTGAGGATCTGGCCGTTGACGGAGGCGACCACGCCGGCAAGGGCGAATCCGGGTTTCGGCGGAGCGCCCATGCCGCCGGCGTAATCACCCTCCGCGGTGATCAGGACGCCGGTGGAGCCTGCGATGGAAGCGGTGGGAAGTTTCTCCAGCGCGGCGGCATCGACCGGGTCCGCGCCGAATTGCTTGAACCAACGGTTCACGTTGTCGAGGACCGAGCCGGAAGCCAGGGAAACCCAGACCTCGCCCATGCCGCTCTCGCCGAAGCGGTAGTTCAGCAAGCGGAATTGCGACGCGGGCAGCACCAGCCAGCCTTGCGGCGTCTCGCCTTTGACCGGGCTCGGCTTGGCGTCGCGGAAACGCTCGTCGCTGGAGGCGAAAAGCTTGGGTGCCGCGTCGCGGGTGGTCGCCGCACGGGTTTCCGTGATGGTGATTTCCTCTTTCTCCCGGCAGGAGGAAAAGATCACAACGCAGGTAATCAGGCAGGCGACGCGGCATTTCATTGCAGCTGCGATAAGCCTGCCCCCTGCCCCGCGCAAGTGGAAACGAGAACCGCGAGGCCTTCCTGTAAGCCTTCAAGTTGCTGGCCGCGGCTCCCGATCAGATATCCAAGAAGCCAAGCGCCCCATTCCGGGGATAGCGTGTCCGAGGCGGCGGGGTGACCACGTCGGATGGGCCCGGAAATTTCCGATGCCCGCATGAAGACTTTACTCCGGCACCACCCGGGGCGATTTTCCCGAACAGCCGATGGAACCCAGCAGCGATCAATTCATCCGCTATCTCGCGACCGAGCGCGGGCTGTCCGAGGCGTATCAGCTGTCGGTGCGCCAGACGCTCGACGCGCTGGCCGGCTGGATGAAATCGCGGACCCCTTCCCTGCCCGACCTCGGGACCGACGAGCTCGCGGCATTTCTCAGCCAGCGCAAGAAGGACGGCCTCAACGCGGCCTCGCTGCGGATCACCACGGTGCATCTGAAGATTTTTTTCCGCTGGCTGGTGATGAAGGGCAAGCTGGAGATGGACCCGGCCGAGCCGCTGCTGGCCCCGCGACCGGACCAGACGCTACCAGAAACTTTGCATGCCTCCGAGTTGGTGAAACTGCTGGAGTCCATCGACCCGTCATTACCGTTAGGCCGGCGGGATTTGGCGATTCTCGAGTTGTTCTACTCCTCCGGCCTACGGCTTTCCGAGCTGTGCAAGGCCCGGCTGGAGATGATGGATTTCGAGGAGGGCTTCCTGCGGGTCACGGGAAAGGGCAGGAAGACCCGGATCGTGCGCGTCGGCAACAAGGCGCGCGAGGCGATTTCCAACTACCTCGCCAACGAGCGCCCGGGCCTCGTCGGGAAGAAAACCTCGTCGCACGTATTCATCAGCGTCCGGGGCACCGCGCTCTCGCCGGACCGCGTCCGCCAGATCGTCAAGGAGCGTGCCAGGTTCGCGGGCATCGACCAGAACGTCTATCCGCACCTGCTGCGCCACTCGTTCGCGACCCACCTGCTGGAAGGCGGCGCGGACCTGCGGGTGATTCAGGAACTGCTGGGCCACGCCGACATTTCCACCACCCAGATCTACACCCACGTGGACCGACAGCGCTTGAAGTCGGTGCACAAGCAGTTCCACCCGCGCGGGTGACTTTGAATCCACCATGGAATTATTTGAATTTTCAGCACCCACAAACCCACTCGACCCCTGATTTTTAAAATATCTTTACATTCAAGGAGATATTTGAGATTGGATTTTCAGCCCTGTCCCAGCATGAAAACATACCTCTCCATCAAAATGATCGCGGTCGTTTGCGTTGCCAGCCTGCCGTCCTGCGCGCCGCCTCAGCAACCCACCAAGATGCACGTGTCGGCATCGATCCGGCCTGACCCCTCGCTCTCCGGACAGGTGTTCCAACGAGTCAACTCCTACCGCAGGAGCGTCGGCGCGTCGACCCTCCAACGTCACGCCGGACTCGACCGTCTGGCGCAGCAGCACTCGGAATACCTGCGGCAGCATCGCGGGACCTTCAAACTTCACGGGAAAAACGTCAGCCATTTCGGCTTCGAAGGTCGCGCTTTGGCGGCCCGCGAGCATTACCAAATGCAGAGCGTCAGCGAGAATGTGGCGGCTGCCAACCATCCCGGACAAAATCCCGCTCCGGTGCTCGTTAAGCTCTGGCAGGGATCTAAGAATCACGATTCCAACATGCGCCAATCTTGGACCCACACCGGAGTGGGCGTGGTGGTGGACAGCGACGGCATGGTTTTCGCCACCCAGCTTTTCGCCACGGTCAGCAGTTCCAAGCTGGCCACCCGCGAGCGATTCAACCGGTTCTGATCCGCGCGATGCCCGATTTGTCGCTTGAAATCGCCCTGCAAGTCCGCGGCTTTTCCATCATCGCGGGCATCGACGAGGCGGGTCGCGGGCCGCTCGCCGGTCCGGTGGCGGCGGCGGCGGTGATTTTACCGGAAGGTTTCACCTGCCCCGGACTCGACGATTCTAAAAAAATCAGCGCACCCAAGCGCGAGCTGCTTTACGAGCGACTCACGACGGACCCGGAGATTCATTGGACCGTCGCCACCGCCGACCGCGAGGAAATCGACCGGCTCAACATCCTGAGAGCCACCCATCTGGCGATGCGGCGCGCCGCCGAGGCCCTGCGCCCGGTGCCGGATCATTGTTTGATCGACGGACTGCCTGTCAGGGATTTTCCGTTCGCCCACGACGGCATCGTCAAAGGCGACGGGCTTTCGCTCTCCATCGCCGCGGCAAGCATCATCGCGAAAGTCACCCGCGACCGGATCATGCGCGAGCTCGACCGGGAGTTCCCTCAATTCGGCTTTGCGAAACACCAAGGATATGGCACCAAAGGGCATCTTGAAGCGCTACGGATTCACGGCCCTTGTTGCCATCATCGTCGCTCGTTTCAGCCGGTCGCTCAACTCGCCCTGCCGTTTGACGACGGCTGACGGCTTGGCGCGCGACCGGATCTGGGTGGGCAACTACGGCGAGCAGGTCGCTGCGGCCTGGCTGCAATCCCAAGGCTGCAAGATCCTCGCGAAAAACTACCGCGGCCCGCGGCGCGGCGAGGTGGACATCATCGCGCGGGATCACAAGCTGTTACTGTTTGTGGAAGTGAAGACCCGCCGCGAAGGCAGCAAGATCCGCGGCCTCGACGCGGTGGGGAAGGACAAGCAGGCGTTGATCGAGCGTGGCGCGAACTCGTGGCTCAAACGCCTCGGCACGCGTGACTTGCCGTGGCGCTTCGATGTCATCGAGGTCTATGTCGAGGACGGCGAGCGCCCCCGGATCAACCATGTGAAGGACGCGTTCTAACTTTCGCCGTCCCGCACCTAACCAACCGCAGGCTCCAGCGTGTAGCTGTCCTTGCCGTCCTTAACGAGCCAGCCTTGCTCGGCGAGTCGGGCGCGGAGGGTGTCGGACTCGGCCCAGTTTTTCGCGAGACGCGCCTGCCAGCGGGCTTCGGCGAGCGCTTTGACCGAGTCCGGAATCGCGCTGGAATCGTGATGAACTTCCTCCGGCAGGGTGAGGCCGAGGGCGCGCAGGAGGCGGTTGAATCCGGCGAGCGCAGCGGCGGCCTCCTCGCCAGTTAGGTTCGCGGCCTCGCGCAGGCCGGTGAACATCCCGCCGAGCGCGCCGGGGGTGTTGAGGTCGTGGTTCAAGCTGTCCCAAGCGGCTTGGAACGGGCCGAAGTCCGCGCGGGTGATCACGGTGCCGGGCTCGATTTTCGAGGCGAGCTGGCGGGCTCCTTTGGCGAGTTTCGCCAGGGCCTCGCGCGCGCCTGATAGGGAGTCGAGAGTAAAATTGAGCGGCTTCCGATAGTGCGCGCCGATCAGCACGTAGCGGACTTCCATCGCCGAAAAACCAAGGGCGGCGAGGTCTTCGAGCGTGTAGAGATTGCCGAGCGACTTGGACATTTTCCCGCCATCGACGAGGAGGTGGGTGATGTGGAACCAGTGCGCGGCGAAGTGGCCGCCGCAGGCGCACTCGCTCTGGGCGATTTCGTTTTCGTGGTGCGGGAAAACCAGATCGACGCCGCCGGAGTGGAGGTCGAACGACTCGCCGAGGTATTCCTGGATCATCGCCGAGCATTCGAGGTGCCAGCCGGGGCGGCCTTCGCCCCACGGCGAGGGCCAGAAATTGTCGCCGTCCTCGGGCTTGCGGCCTTTCCAGAGGACGAAATCGGAGAGGCTGTCTTTTTCGTATTCGTCGGAGCTGGAGCGGGCGTTCTGGGTTTTGCCGATGTCGAGCTCGCGCTGGTCGAGGCGGGACAGGCGGCCGTAGCCGGGAAAGGAGGAGATTTTGAAATACACCGAGCCGTCGTCCGAAGCGTAGGCGTGGCCTTTTTTCACCAGCGTCTCGATCATCGCGATCTGCTGCGGGATGTGCTCGACCGCGCTCGGCTCGATGTGCGGCGGGAGCAGGCCGAGTTTCTCGCAATCGGCGTGGAATTTCGCCGTCCAACCGGCGGTGAATTCCTTGAGCGACTTGCCGGCTTTTTGGGAATCGCGGATGGTTTTGTCGTCCACGTCGGTGATGTTCCGGACATGGAGCGTGCGGGTGCCGCCGGTTTCCAAAGTGCGGCGCAGCACGTCCTGCAGCACGAAGGTGCGGAAGTTTCCGATGTGCGCGG